>CALJNJ010000255.1 GCA_937981945.1 uncultured Caulobacterales bacterium
GCGGCGGGTACCTATACGGTAACACCGGCTTACCCGGCGACGGGTGTTCCAAGCACGGACCGTTTGGTTTCAGGTGCAGCTTTGGATGTAACATCATTACTCCCGAATAATCCGGGTGTCTTGGGCTCAGGCGAGTTCGGCGACACAGGTGAACTGGCTGACTTTACAGCCGTCACAAATACGCCGTTCTACTTCGAATTTGACTTCCAGGCCGGTGACCCGTCTGTTCTGATGAACAATATTCCGCTGCAACATTGCGGAAGCTCCGAACTGAGCCTGAATAAGGCCGTGGTCGGAACACCGGTCACCCAAGACGACGGACGTCAATTGGTGACCTATGAGTTTACCATCGATAACACAGGCGAAACACAGGTTGATGACATTCAGATCACGGATGATTTGGGTGACGTTTATGGTGACGCCAATGTGGTCATTAACCGCAATGAAATCACCACGGAGCCAAACGGCTTCACCGGTGATGAAAACGCGGCCTATGACGGTGTGGTTGATATCAATGTTCTGGACGGTATCGGGTCTTTGGACGCCGGCGAATCCATGACAGTCGTGCTCGAAGCCTTGGTATCCCCTGAGACAGCCTCGACCTTTATCAACAAGGCCGATGTCACAGGTGCTAACCCGCTGACGGGAACACCTGTTGTCGCTGATGATACGGCGGCTGTTGACTTGGTCCCTGCGGCTAAAGTTGAAGATCTGGTTGTCAGAAAATCTGCCCGTCCGCGCACGGTGCAGATCGGTGACCCGGTTCTTTACACCATTGAAGTCACAAACCGCGGCATCGGCGCCATCACGGATATCGACATTGTCGATAACATCCCTGAAGGCTTCGCCTATGTGCCGAACAGCGCCACGGTTTCAGATGCGGTCAGCTCTCTTGCGGCAGAACCGACAGTTTCCGGTGACAGCCTGGTATGGCGCATGGACGACCTGTCCGCTGAGCCGCTGGATTTCTTGGATCCGGGTGAAACCGTAACCGTCAATCTGCGCCTCTTGGCCGGTCCTAATGTGGCCTTCGGTGCCCATGACAACCAAGCCTATGCTGCCAATGATAATGGTGAGCGTTCGGCCATCGCGACAGCGACTGTGGATTATATCCCTGAGCCGACATTTGATTGTACGCCGGTTCTCGGACGGGTCTATGATGATGTGAACCATAACGGTTATCCGGATGACGGAGAACCGGGTCTGCCGGGTGTCCGCTTGGTAACCGTCAATGGTGATATCATCACCACGGATTACCATGGCCGCTATCACATTCCGTGTGCTGTCATTGCCGATAGCGAGCACGGCTCCAACTTCCTGCTCAAGACAGACGTCCGGACTCTGCCGCTCGGCTTTACGCCGACCACGGAGAACCCACGTGTTGTCCGGGCGACCCGCGGTAAGTTTGTGAAACTGAACTTCGGTGCAGCCTTCCGTCCTAAGCTTCGCGTGGATCTGTTCCCGCAAGACTTTGATCGCGGATTAATGATGCCGGAAGCAGCTTTGCGGATTAAGTCAGTCCTGTCAGCGGCTCAGACCGTAGAACGCGGATTGATTGTCTACCACGCCGATGAGCTGGAAGATGTCAATGAAGCACAGGATCGTCTGACCATTGCTCTGAAAGTCGTCGAAGAATTAGCACCGCGCAGCCTCAAAGATGTGGCTCTGGAAGCTGATTGGAACGGCGTACAAATGAGTGAAGACGGTCCGGGTATCCGTTATGCATCAACAGCCTTTACACACACACCTGAAGGTCGTGTCCTGTTCGTGGCTGATGAGCGCGGCGGTATCCAGCCGGAGATTGAGATCAGACCGTCTCTGCGCGGGGCCAAGGGCTCCAAGCCGCTCAGCACGGATAACAGAGATCGTAACATCCGTCTGTCCGGACGCCAGGATCACCAGGAAGAGCAATCTGCTCGTCCGGGTCGCCTGCAGCGCTGGATCGGCTGGGCTGATACCAAGACATCCTATGCCGAAGGTCCTGAGATAGAGACCACGGTTGACAGTCTTGATCCTGTGAAGCGTCTCAACGCTCAGGCCAATGTTGTGGCCCGTGAAGACGGACGCTTTGTGATGGCCGAGGCTTATCATAACTATAACGCTTTCACAGAGAAGCTGGAAGTCCGTCTGTTTGACGCAGACCGTACGGTCCGCGGTGAACCGCTCGCGATCATGGATGTTCGCGAAGGTTACGCCTCCGTGCCGGTTAATAATGCATGGCCACAGGATTTGGTCTATGTTCTGCGGGCATACGGTACTGACGGTGATTTTGATGAAACGGCGCCTAAGACGCTCCGTGTCGGTGATCCCGAGTTTGATCTCAGCGCCGATGAGTGGGCGCGTGAAGCTTACACAGCCTTCGGTCAGAACACGCTGGTCAAGAACAATGTCAATGTGCGCGGCGGCGCGGTCCGTGTCTATGGCCGTAATATTCCGGGCACGGAGGTAAGTGTTCTGGGTCAAACCGTTCGCGTTGATGAGACCGGCCGTTTTGTCGCCGAGCAGTTAATGCCGGCAGGTGATCAACAGGTTGAACTGTGGTTGCCGGGCGGTGAGGGCACGGTCAATCGTGTCGTCCGTATGGTTGACGTGAAAGCACGGGATACATTCTATGTCGCTCAAGCTGAAGCGACCATTGGTGAGCGTCAATCTGCGGATGATCTGTTCACGGACGGACGTCTGGCATTTTATGTCAGATCACGTCTGAATGACCGCTGGGCCTTTACGGCCACAGCCGATACAGGCGAAGCGCCGATCAAAGACCTCCTGAAAGGCTTGGACGATAAAGATGTGACACAGCTTCTGCGTCGTCTGGACCCGGATAAATATTATCCTGTCTATGGTGATGACAGCACGATCGAGCAGGATGCACCGACATCGGGCCGTGTCTATGCCCGGCTGGAGCGGGATGATGACTACCTCTTATGGGGTAATTATCAGACCAATTTCTCGGATACTGAGTTCGCGCGCATCCAAAGAACGCTCTATGGTGCCAAGCTGCACTGGGATGAAAACGAAGCGACACGTTACGGCGATGCCCGTACCGAGCTGACGGCCTATGCAGCCGGAGGCGGTACACGACAGGGCCGTGATGAGCTTCGCGGGACCGGCGGTAGTGTCTATTATCTCCGTCACGGTGATATCTCCATCGGATCAGAGATCCTTCGGATCGAAACCAGAGACTCCGTCTCGGGACTGGTCATGGAAAGCCGCCGTCTGACATATGGTACGGATTACGACATGGACTTTATCCAAGGCCGTGTGATCCTAAGCCGTCCGTTGTCCAGCTCGTCTGATGACGGTCGTCTGTTCCGCGACGGAACCAATTCAGGTAATGAAGAAGTTCTGGTTGCCGACTATGAGTTTACGCCGGTCTTCGGAAGCGGTGACGACTCGACGATTTACGGTGTTCGCGCCAGCCGCTGGTTGGGTGACATTGCCAAATTCGGCGTGACTTATAATCACGGTGATGACGGCGGCGCAGAGTCAGATTTGTTCGAAGCTGATCTGACCCTGCAGCTGGATGCCGGAACCTATATTAAAGGTGAGATCGCGCAGACTAAAGGTCAGGGTGTTGAAACCTTCACCTCTGTCGATGGCGGCTTTACCTATAATCCGACGGAACGCGGCGGTCTGCCGAGCGATGCTAAAGCCATGGCCTATGCCATTGAAGCAGCCACGGATCTGTCCGATCACTTTAATCAGGACGGACGTCTGTGGGCTTACTGGCGCAAACGCGAAGAAGGCTTTGCCGGATATGCGGAAGCGACCAATCAGGACGTGGAGCAATATGGCGGCGGTATGCGTCTGGACCTGTTCGACGAACTGTCCCTGCAAGCCCGCGCTGATATTCGCGAGGACCAAAATGTCGGCACAAACAGCTTCGCCGAAGCGTCAGCTGAATATGCCCTCAATGACAATGTCAAACTGTCGGCCGGTCTGTCATATAATGACAATGGCCGCGGTCAGGAAGGCACATCAGCCGGTCTGCGCGCTGAATATGCCTTTAACGATGACAGCAAAGTCTATGTGTTCGGACAAGCCGGTATTGACGGTGACAATGTTCGCACAACAGACCGGGCCGGTGTCGGCGGTGAATGGCGTGTCGGCAAGAAAGTCTTCCTCGGCGGCGAAGTGTCGGGCGGTGAAGACGGACTGGGTCTGCGCGCAACATCCCGCTACCGCGGTGAAGACGGCGATGAGTATTACATGGCCTATGATCTGCCGCTTCAGTCACATGTTGCGTCCAATTACGGAACGTTCAATTTGGGTGCCCGTCGCCGCTTCTCAGACGCTTTGTCTGTCTATGGTGAAGAGCGCATGCAGTTCAATGAGCGCGGCTTGAACGGTCTGACCCATGCTTATGGCGTTGACTATAAGCCGGGGAATTGGAACTTTAACTTTGCCGGTGAAATCGGTCAGGTTGATGATTTGGATCGTGATGCTGTCTCTGCGGGAATCGGATTTAACGATGACCGTATGCAAGCCGGTATCTCTGCTGAATATCGTCATGACGAAAACATCCTGAGCGGTGACAAGCGCCGGACATGGCTCTTCCGCGGAACGGCTCTGTATCAGATGAGCGATGAGCTTCGCGTACAAGCCAAGGTGAACCATGCTCAGTCGGATCAAGAGGCCGGTGTTGCGCCGCTTGACTTCTATGATGCTGAGTTCACGGAAGCGTCGTTCGCGGCGGCCTATCGCCCGATCTGGGATGACAGGCTGAATGTTCTGGCCAAGGCGGTCTATCTCTATGACCTGTCACCGACCTCGCAGCGATTTAACGGCGAGCGTGTGGACTATCGTCAGAAGAGCCAGATCTACTCTCTGGATGCCTCTTATGACTTCCATCCGCGCTGGACACTGGGCGGTAAATACGGTCATCGCAGCGGCTTCGTTACCGACAGTCGTGAGAGTGATGATTTCTTCCAATCCTCCGCTGATTTGGGTGTGATCCGTCTGGACTATCACCTGACCCATCGCTGGGACGCTACTCTGGAAGGCCGTTACCTGAACATTGGTGACGGAACCATAGAGCGCACGGGCGGACTGGCCATGTTGTATCGTCATATCAATGACAATGCCAAGATCGGTGTCGGTCTGACTTATGGCGGAATTGATCAGGAATATCTCCTGGCCCGCGATGAAGAAGACATTGGTTGGCTCGTAAACGTCGTAGGTAAGTTCTAGGATTATCCTCACACTTACCCGCGTCTAACGATGCAATTAAAATGCCATAATGAACTCAGAGCCTCGGATTTTCCGGGGCTCTTTTTTGGGTAAAGGGTTTTTAAATGTCTTTCCCCTATGGTTTGTCGAAATAGGTGGGCCATATGCAATTGTTTTCGCAGTCTTCGACGGAACATAAAATCTTCGGGGTAACATTACCGAAGCTTCCGGATATTGTTCTCAGGTTAATCCGCTTTGCTTTAGTGGGCGGGATTGCGACCATGATTTACGCGGTTTTGACCTATTGGCTCATTCAAAACCAGATGAATACCGTTGCCGCCAGCGTTTTGGGATATGCCGTCGCGATCCCGTTTTCGTTTATCGGGCAAAAATATTTTACTTTTAATGCTGAGGGACGGGTCCCGGTTGAATTTACAAAGTTTCTGCTGACCCAAGGTATCGGCATGTTTTGTGCCGCCGTGATTATGGGCATGGTTACCAAATTCTCTCCGGAGAGCCCTTTAATCGGCATTGCAGCTGTCGTTGTCGCCATTCCGCTCATGAATTTTTTCATCATGACACTTTGGATTTTTCCGCAGCGCAACAGACGAAAATAGACATCATGTCATTGAGTTTGGCGAAGTTCCCAAAACAGTGGATCGTCAAAAGCGCCTGCGCGTTTATCTTCATCATCGCGGCCATGATTTTTTCCCCGATTGGGGTCAATCACGATGCGGCTTGGCTGTTATATCTAAGCCGCGAAGTCGCCGGAGGCGCCGAGCATTATGTTGATTTTGTCGAGGTTAATCCGCCGCTGATAATATGGCTGAACCTGCCCGTCATTTTTATGGCTGAATGGCTGAATATCAGTCTGGGATTTGCTTTCAAATTATATGTGCTGGCCTTGGCCGCTCTTTCCGTAGGCTTGTCGGCCGCCCTACTGAAGCGGACCGAGTTAACAACAGCGCCTGTTTTAATCGTGGCAATGGCTTTCGTTCTGACGATTTTGCCGGGTTACCAATTCGGTCAGCGCGAGCATTTTTTGATGATTTTGGTTTTGCCCTATCTGATCAGCGCCGGCGTCCGCCTCAAAGGATCGGATATTCCCCGCGGATTAGCCATTGTGACGGCTGTTTTGGCGGGGATCGGCTTTTGCTTGAAACCCCATTTCGTCATCGTGCCCATGGGCATTGAAATCTTGCTGTTAATGCGGCTGGGGCTGAAGACAACCCTTCGGCGTCCCGAACCTTATGCCATGATGGCCGTTGCCCTTGCTTATCTATTGGCCATATTGACGGTCTCTCCCAATTACATTTCCACCATCACCGGCGATACGGGCAAAATGTATGTTCAGGAATGGGCGGCGTCTGACATTTTCAAAAAAATGGTACTCAACAGACGATATGTATTTTTCGGAATTTTAGTCGGTCTGGGCGCGTTCTTCACATCGGGCCGAAAGATGAAATCCGTGGACCCGATTTTTGGGGCAATGTTCGCCGGCAGCATATTACTATTGGCGACCTATTGGTTGCAGTTCAAAGGATTTCCAAACCATATTTATCCGACCGAAGCCATGTTGGTGGTCCTTTTGGTGTGCGGATATGTTTACCTGTCCAAGCGCGAAGAAAAAATTTCGAAAGTCTTTTCATATGTCATATTGGGGACGGTTTTTTTCCTCTCGCTTATTCCGTTCATTTTGGCTCAGAACTACACACCGCCCGATCGGTCCAGGTTTAAAGAGCTGACGGCCAATTTCTCCGAAGATGATAGTATGTTTATCATGTCCGCTTATATATCGGACGGGTTTCCGCTGGTGAATGAGCTGGACGTAAAATGGGCGTCCCGCTATCCGTCGCTTTGGTTTGTAGCAGGGACCGAGTCCCCGCAGAGCGGTGCCGACAGTGTTTTCGACCGGCAGATCATACAGAGCCGTCAGGATATGGCCGATGATTTTGCCAAACATAAGCCGGCACTGGTCTTGGTCCATACGGCTGATAAGAAACGGGGCTTTGGTGATCGGCAATATGACTATATTGCAGATTTCAGCCAAAATGCTGATTTTGCATATGAGTGGTCAAACTATGAATTTGAAAGCTCAAACGGCGAATATTCAACCTATTTACGCAAAAAAGACGCGCCATAGATAATTCCCGGGTCTGATTTCGGGAAAATTATGGTTACCGGCATCTTAATTGCTCCGCTCACTCCGAACTTCGGAGACGGGCGTGGTATTCAAAAGGTTTTACATTCTCATAGCTCTTCTGCTCAGCTTAACGGCTTGCGGCGGCGGGGGGAGCAGCGCGCCGGCATCTTCGGCCGCGCCGTCAGTAACTACGCCGTCCGAAACCATGACATTGAGCGGTAAAATCACCTATGATCATGTCCCTCATCAAAGCCGCGGTTACGGCCTGGATTACGCCAACACCTCCAAAAGAGCGGCGCGCGCCATAGAGGTCATGCTTCTGGACAATAAGGATGACGTCATTGACCGAACCTTCACGGATGATGCCGGCGCCTATCGTTTTCAGGTCAAGACCTCCAAAGACGTCAAAGTGCAGGCCAGAGCCCGGCTCTCCGACAGCCGGGAAAGCTATGATGTTAAAGTCACGGATAACACGCTGGACAATGCGCTGTTCGCTTTGGAAGGATCCCTGCGCACGACAGGGTCAGGCGCGGCGCAAAGCCGGGATTTACACGCCCCGTCCGGCTGGGACGGTAGCGCCTATAGCGGAGAGCGCGCCGCCGCGCCGTTTGCGATCTTAAGCGCGGTCTTTGAATCCATA
>CALJNJ010000256.1 GCA_937981945.1 uncultured Caulobacterales bacterium
CCGGCTTTTGCCCGGCAGACAACATGTCTTTGAGACGAGTCGCCCAAATAATGGGATCGATCCATCCGCCGGAATGGGTCGGCGTGGCCAGCAGCGTGCGGTAGTTTTTCGACGCGACGCGGCCGGTGATTCCCCTTACCAATAATTTTGCAGGGATGAGTGATTTGGTGTCGTTCCTATACTTGCCCTTTGCACTTGTTCGAAGTTTATCATTCCGCCAAGTTTGAAACAGGTCATAAATGGCCAAACCGGTTGTATCATAAGCGTTGAACCGTTTCGCGCCCTCGGACGGTTTATCGAGCCGTTTGGACAAAGCCTCTGTTCGCGCTTTAAAATCATCCGGTTTTTTCTGATCAAGCCGGCTGATGGCGTCGAAAATTCTTTCCATATCATCGGGGTTTTCGATAATTTCCAGCGCGTGGGAAATGGCCGTAATCAGATCATCATGATTGTCGATGGTATTTAAAGGTTCAAGTTCGTCTAAAATATCGTGGTCATTGATGTCAGCTGAAACGGGAATGTAGGGCGGATTATCAGGTGAGAATATGGCCTCGATGTTCAGGGCTTTTGCCTGCCTTGGCGACAAATGCGAGTAATCCGGTTTTTCATCAAACGCCGCGGTTTTGTTATCTTCATTTGCAATGCCGGAAATATCCGAAAGCCGCGCGGCGGCGGAAGGCGACACAAACCCGGCCGCGCTTTCCAAATTGAGTTTAATGTCGTCCGTCAAATGACTTTTTTCGGCTTCTAAAATATCAAGAGCCAGTTTTTGCACATCGGCATTACTGTGCCGGAGCGCTTCGGAGACGGCGGCCAATGCGGCGCCTATATTCTTCCGATCCTTTTTAAGGATACGTTTCACCAATTTCAGCGCCGTAACCGCGTTTCCTTTAGTTTCGTGCAAGAAAACAGCCTGGGCTTCTTGGAAGAATTTCTTAGTAGTTAGACCGCCCGCTTTTTCCAGCCGGCTGCACATATCCAGCGCAAATTTTGCGACATGACTGACTTTGTGGGACAGGAGCGCAAAATACTCGCTCTCTCGCGTTTGCATTTCTTTCGGCGTCGGTTCCAAGGCCAGATGTAATTTCGCCCAGCCCGACAGATTGGTTTGAACAAAATCTTTCCAGAAAACGTCCAAAGTCGAATCGAGAAAAGTCTCCCGATTTAATGTGCCGTCGTCGACCAGTTTTTTAAATGAAACGTCCCAATCTTCAAATCCTTCGTGGGCATGTTTCATGATCCATTTGCGATCTGAGAACCGGATAATATCATGTTCGAAAACTTTTGAGATATCTTCGATATATTTGGGATTGCTTTTAATCTGTTCACGGATCGGCGGCGGGATAGGTTCCTTTGTCTTGCGGTTATTGTGAACAATCCGTCCGATATGATCGACCATCATCCGGTAATATTGGGGGTGGTCAGGTTTGGTGCAAATATTGCGATCGATCCAGTCTGACAAACGGTCAAAATCGAAAAGTGAACTGAATTCTTTGTCCAGTTCAAATATGATCAAATCATCGAGAAAAACAGGGTTCCTGTCTTCTAATATTTGCATGATAAAGCCGCGAGTCGAATGACCCGCCCAAAGAGAACTGCGTTTCAATGCTGACAATGGCGCACAAGCGTAAAGCGCCATCATGGCATGGTCTCTAACCTTCCAATGGGTCCACGCCCCGTGATTTTTGGCCCGTTTATTCAGAATTTTTGTCAACGCAGGGGACGCGGTATTTTTTGGTTTTAACCGGTCAATCTGACTGAATAAAGTTTGCGCCGTTTTCGACAATGCGGTTCGCTCTTTATCCGACAAGGCCGAAAAGAGCTTTACCATGTCAGCGGGATCATCCGTTTCCAGAATGAGTTTTTCTAAAACGTCAGGCGTCACTAACCAGGCTCATCTTCCAAAACAATACGGGCGGCCAAAACATGTTTGCAGGGGCCGCGTTCGCCCAAATATTTGGAGAACCAGGGGCAGGTACAGCTGTCACCCTTGTCAGAAATTTTGACCCTATGAGTGACATCTGTTCCCGGGACTTGAAACAATGTGGCGTCTTTTT
The DNA here is from genome assembly GCA_937981945.1 of uncultured Caulobacterales bacterium. Taxonomy (GTDB): domain Bacteria; phylum Pseudomonadota; class Alphaproteobacteria; order Caulobacterales; family Maricaulaceae; genus JACOMS01. The sequence goes on from CALJNJ010000256.1 coordinate 2,058, forward strand.
CTTGGCCCAAATTAAGCACGCTGCCTTTTTCAACCAGTTTGCGGGCATTTTTCAATCTGGGTTGCAATTGTTCGACTTTGGACAGATCAAACGGTAATTCCCGGTGGAAGAACCGGTCGCCGGTCACATCATAGCCCGCTAATCCCCGGCTGCCCAGGACCGTCAAGGCGGCTTTCGCGTCGGCAGGTTTAATGCCGGCTTTTTTGGCAATTGTTTCAGGCGCGATTTCAGACTCCCATTTGAGCTGCGCCCTGACTTTGGCGACAATTTCGTCGGACGGCGGATTGGCCAATGCCGACAGCGCCTGACCTTCTCCGGAAAATCCCCGAAAGACTTCAGGGCTGATCATCAAAAAGAACGAGCCCGTGGGAAACAAGACTTCCCAGGCACTGGTCCCGGTCGCATCGTCAGCCCAGACTCTGAGCGATTTTGCCCGCGGCAGTAAACTTTCAATGACTTTGACCCGGTGCGTGCCCATAAATTTGACAGCGCCTTTTTGCGGCCGGGCGGATAAGCGGATGGACCGACCTACGCTAATGGCATATTTTGGGGTTTTGGTTGTGGAACTGCTTTTCGGCAGCGTCCGGCAAAAGCGCAGAGCATCGGCCGCGCTGACTTCCATTTTCAATTCCAAGGCCGGTTGATAGGCTTGAACTTCAGAAAAACTTTTAATCCAGCGAACCGGCAGTTTGACCTTTTTCTCGACGGTTTTGTGATTGCCTTTGGTTAGGGCGACTTCATCTTTCCCAACGGCAAACCGAACGTCCTCACTGTCCCGTAGGCGCATTAATGCGGTTCTCATGGGCGTATTAAAATCGACATTTGTTGTCCCGCGGCCGTGACAATTGCCGTCGAAAAATTCCGCCGGTAAATCGGCTCTGGCGTAAACGCCGCAGCATCCGCTGAAACCTTCCAAACGCAGCAAGTTCTCATTACTGGTCAACACCGGATCCAGTAAGGGCGGAACCGGCAAAAAGAAGTGAGTTCTGACAACATCGCTGAGTGTCACCAGCATATCGCCTAATATGCGCGGCGAGCGGACTTTCCCGTCAAAAAAGTAAGGCGTCTCATGATTGAGATCGCAGGTCGCCAATGACAATGCAGCGCCGCCGTCATTAGCCGCCGCGAGTCCGCTGGGAAAAGCATATTTATAGGTAAAATCAAGTGCGCCGGACATGTATCAGGCATAGCAGCATAATTATTGAAATTCCAGTCGTTCTTGAGAGAAGAAAAACAGGCTTTGCGTATTCTTGTCCATGGCATCCAATTGATCTTGCGGCAGATCGAGGATTTTCTTTATCGTGGCTTTTCGGCCTGCCAGTGCTTTGGCAAAATCGTCTTCGATTTTTTTGACAGTGCCTGAAAACTCCAAATCCGTTGTCAGTTTTTCGTAGAGATCGAGTCGGCCGTATAAAAAGAAACTTTCATACAGTATTTTGCTGGCGATCTTTTGATGGATGTCGGCATAAGAAAATTGGGTCAGCATTTTTTGAACGGGTTTGAAAATAAAGTCGATTTCCTGACCGATTGCCGGGTTTTTAATACAGCGATGTTTATAGGCCAAAACTTCAGCCTCGGCCCGCGCGATTATGTCAGAAGACAAATCATTTTCGTGAACCACAATTATATCAATATCAGAGCCGTATAATTTTGCCCCGGTGGGTTGATGTATCCGGGGTTCTTCATGGGCCAAAAAATAGGAGATGTCGCCGGCGATAAAGCAGCAGGCTTTGTAATGTATGGTTTCCAAAATATCCGGCGACAAGGACAGCAAAGTATTGCGGGCAAATTTAAGCTTTTTCAGGCTGATCAGGCGGTGCTTATTGGCAAGTATGGCAGCTTTGTCCGTGGCATCACTGCGCTGTCCGGCAATATAGACCAAGGTGAACGACAGGAAATCCCTTAAGACGGATGGGCTAAGGCGTATTTGGTCTTCGCGGGTGATGTCATAGCGCAGGTAATATCGCGCGAAGTTAATGACCCTGAAAATATTGGACTGATAGCATATTTTCCAAAGTAATATGTCATCGACAAAGGGCAAATTATCCGAGAGCTGGCGGCCTGTCATGGGACCGTTAATATCCAGAAGCGCAGCGATTTGGTTTTCTAAATTGTCGCTCATCTGATCCCGTCCTAATCCAAGGTCCTTATGGCCTTATTTGAAACAAAAGCCAATGCCACGAAACTATTACAGTTCAAGGCCTTTACATAATCATCATTTCCTTTATTGCGCGTCACGGAAATATCCCGGGGTTAAGAGGAGAACGGCGTGGCTGAGCGCAGCGTTATCATCCATTATCATTTATTCAAAAATGCGGGCTCTTCCGTAGACGCTATTTTGCAACGTAATTTTGGCGACGCCTGGATTGAAATTGAGGGGCCTGACGGCAAAAAACTCAAAAAAGACATGATGGAAGATTTCATCAAAAACAATCCAGATAAAAAAGCGATTTCTTCTCACACGGCTGAAATATCATTGCCGGAGGTTTCCGGTGTGAAAATCATTCCGATTGTCTTTATGCGCCACCCTATCGACCGTATTCGTTCCGCCTATGATTTCGAGCGCGTTCAGGAGTCGGACTCGCCGGGATCAAAGGCGGCCAAGGCCGGGGACTTTTCCCATTATATGTCATGGCGTTTATCCACACCGATGATGACTCAGATTGTCAATTTTCACGCGGTCCGCTTAAAGGATTTCCGGAAGTTTACCACAAACCGCGAAACACAAAATTTTCGGCCGCGGGCATTATACGCGCTGAAAAATTTGCCGGTTGTCGGTTTGGTCGAAAGATTTGAAGAGTCCATGGTAAAATATCAGAACCTTATAAAATCGGATTTCCCTGAATTCGAATTATTCGACGCTCAGGCAAATGTCATGAGTGATCCGCAAAAGAGTTTGGACGCTAAACTCAAAGCCTTTGAAGAAAAGATCGGGCGCCATCCATATTTAAATTTAATGCAGCTGAATGCCATTGATATGGAACTCTATCATTTCGTCAAAGACAAGCTTTGGGCATAGTGGAGTACAGGGAAACACCATGTCGGGCAAAATGACAAAAGATGAAATGGCAAAAGAGCTGAAGGCGCTTAAGTCCAAACTGACGCGCTCAGCCAATAAATATGCCAAACTGGAAACCGAGTACGAAAAACTGGCGGCTAAAGTAAAAGCCAAAGACGAAAAGCTGAAGAAACTCGATACCGAGTTATACGAGGCAAAAGATACGCTCAAATCAACGCGAACTGAGCGTGAGCAATATCGTAAAATGCTGGAGTCTCATGAGCTGAAAGATCAGCTCAACACCAAGCGAACCGAGATGGTCGAAAAAGATTTGGTGATTACCAATTCCCAATTGTCTCAGCAGGTTGAAGCGTTTGAAGCTAAGCCGTTTCGAACCGGGCTTAAGCGATCGACATTTAATAAGCTGCGTTTTGTCCGGCAGAAAATGCCGATCCCGGAGCCGGTAAAACTCAG
>CALJNJ010000257.1 GCA_937981945.1 uncultured Caulobacterales bacterium
ATATTGGCGCTGCGTCACCCTTACGCCGTTGATTTACGCGAAACTATTGCCGCGCTGAAAATTGCGCGGGAGCTGGAGCGGATTGGTGATCTGGCGAAAAACTGCGCCCTTCGGACCGGCGTCATCATCGAAGATGATAAAATTAAGGGCACGAAGCAAATCCTCAAAATGGGCAAGCAGGTTGCGGCCAATGTTGAGACCGTGATGACAGCCTATGCCAATAAGGATGCTGATCTGGCGCTTGATATTTGGTTTGGCGATGAAGCTATTGATGAATATTGCAACGCCATTTTCGAAACGGTTCTCACCGGCATGATGGCTGATAACAGTTCCATTAATGCTTGTACGCAAATGACCTTTGTGGCCAAAAATCTCGAGCGGATCGGCGATCACGCCACAAATATTGCCTCAGCGGTCCATTTCGTGGTGACCGCGGAGTCCATTCGCGAAAAACGTCCCAAAAGTGACCGTACCAGTACGACGATTTATTTGCAGGACGAGGAAGACGAAGAAGAAAACTAGTCTTCAAGCTCTCCGCGCGACTTCATCAACATTAATTTGTAACAGGCTGCGACGCTGAGCGAGTCTGTGATCAGCCCGGCTTCCACATCATCATAAAATTGTTCCAGCGAGATTTTTTCGGTTGTGATATCTTCCGTTGCCTCGGGCGCCGCCGCCCCTTGGGTGAGACCGGTTGCCAAATACACAATGCCCCATTCGTCAGAGACCGAATTGGATAAATGCATTTGAAACAGGGGTTTCAGCGTGGTCGCGATTAATCCGGTTTCCTCGGTCAGCTCCCGGCGGGCGCAATCCTCCGGGTCTTCATCAATGGGGCATCCGCCTTCAGGAATTTCGCGGCTGTAACGATCCAAAGGGAAGCGGGTTTGCCCGACAAGCCACAAATAACCGTTTTCATAGGGAACAACGCCTATGGCGCGGTTTTTGTAGTGAACGACCCCATATTGCCCGTCCTGACCAGCCGGATTGACGACCTTATGGTCGGTAACGGAAATCCAAGGATTATCATAAACCTTTTGGGAAGACTTTATATGCCATGGTTTTGTCGAATCAGATGTCATAAACCTAACGTAATTGTCATGGGTTTTACCGGGGAATTATATTCACCTCTTGCACAGAAAATGCAAGAAAGCCGGTGCAGCACAAGAGTTTACAAGACCCGCTGCGCCCCATAAAAGGATTACGCAACCATTGAGGTATCTATTTTAATGGCTCAAATCGGCCAAAAATTTGACATTCCTATCCGGATAGCTGTGTTCGGCGCCATTGCCTGTGCTTGCTATTTCGGCGCAAAAGCGGCCATTTTACTGGCCAATCCGTCTTCCGGGTGGACTGCGCCGCGCGCTGTCGCTGCCGGACCGACCGCGGGCGGACAAGCGGCCGTACAGAGCGTTGATCTGACATTTGACGCCTTCCACCGCGACGCCATTATCGATATTCCGATCCAAGAGGACAAAGGCGAAGATGCGCCCGACACGGATTTAAACCTGAAACTCAAAGGTTTTATATCCCCGGGCCGCGCCATTATTGAAGGTTCTGACAGAAAACAACAAAGCTACGGCGTTGGGGATGAAGTCACAAACGGCGTCACTATTGATGCGATTTACCCGGAAGAAGAATATCTGCTCTTAGACCGAAACGGTGACCGGGAACGTTTGGGTATTGAACGGGCCTCGGAAATGAATTCTGCCGCCGCGTCACTGCCGGTCTCTTCGGTCGCCGCGTCCGGCCTGACCGGCAATATGAACGCGCTTCAGCTTCTCGACTCTCTGAAATTTGAAGCGGTCTCCAATAATAACAAGACCATCGGCTATAAAGTGGCCTCAGCGCCCGGAATTGATCTGCACAGATTTGGGTTCCGCAATGGCGATGTTTTAACAAAAATAGGCGGTACGGATTTGACCTCACCGGGTATAGATCTGAAGAAGACCGTGATCGACGCAATGGTTGGCGGAAATCCGACAGCACAAATAATGCGCCGCGGACGCCGCATGACAATACGGGTAAAAATGCCATGAAAAAATTAGCACTCTCAGCTTTAGCGCTTGTGATGGCCGCCGGAATGCTTCCGGTCACGTCCTTCGCCGCCGGTGAGCATCAAATCACCATGCAGCAGGCGGATATTCGCGCCTTCATTAATGACGTCTCCATCGTGACCGGAAAAACCTTTTTGGTTGATCCGCGCGTGCAGGGCAATGTCACCATTTCATCAGAAGAGAAACTGTCGCCCGGCGAAGTCTTTGAGGTTTTTAAAAATGTCATGCGGGTTCACGGCTATACGGTGATCCGCACATCAACCGGTGAATACCGGGTAACCTTGATGCAGGGCGCGGCGCAAGATGCGCCGTTTGTCTCCAATACCGGCTATAATTCTCAGTTCGCCACAACGGTCATTCGTCTTCAGCACGCCGACGCAGCCGATGCGGCCAAGCTTATCAAACCCGTCATGCATTCCCAGGGCATTCTCACGGCCAATGCCGGCGGCAGTATTATTGTGGTCACGGATTTTCCGGAAAACCTGAACAAGGCCCGCCAAATTGTGGCCGCTATGGATACCAACGGCTTGGTGACGGAAACCATTTCATTTCGCAATATCTCGGCGCTGGACGCCGAAGATACGCTCAAAGCTCTGGGCGGCGCTCGCCCGTCATTTAAGGCCATTGCCGTTCCCGGCACGAACAGTTTGGTTCTGGAAGGCCCGCCGTCTGAAGTGGCGCGGCTGAAACCGATCCTCGATCAAATAGATAATGCCGGAACCATCACGCCGCGCGGCGCCGTCAGCGTTATGCCCTTAAGATTTGCCAATGGCGAAGATTTGATTGAACTCATGCAAAACCTCTTGCCGGCCTATACCCGCGAAGGTCAGCCGGCGCCGAGCGTCGCCTATGAAAGCGGCAGTAATTCTATCGTCATCAGCGCTTCCGGCGAAGCTCAGGAAGCTCTGGAACAAATTATCCGGCGCCTGGATGTGCGCCGGCCCCAAGTTTTAGTCGAAGCCATGATTGTTGAAATCAGCGATACAGTTGCCCGTGAACTCGGCGTGCAGTGGGCTTTCGGCGGCCTGGACGGCAACGCTATTCCGTTTATCGGCACAAATTTTTCCCGTCAGGCGCCTAATATGCTGACCTTGGCCGGCGCTCTTGCAGGCGCAAATTCCACCGGCGCCGACGGTGAGACCACCACGAATATCGCCTCAGCGGCGGTCAGTTCTCTGATCGGCCTTGACGGCGGCGCTTTTGGCGCGGGCGGTGTGGATAATGACTCATTATTTGCTGTTGTCGTCAACGCCATCGAAACCGATGAGGATTCCAATATTCTGTCGACGCCGTTTGTGACCACGCTGGATAATGAACCGGCCAGCTTTATTGTGGGTCAGGAAATCCCCATTACGACCGGCGAGAGCTTGGGCGGCAATAATGTCAATCCGTTTCGAACTTTTGAGCGCAAAGAAGTCGGCATCAAACTGGATGTGCTGCCGCAAATCAGCGAAGGCGATGTTATTCGCATGGAGATCAAGCAGGAAGTTTCTTCGATCGCAGGCGCGCTGTCATCTTTGTCCAGCGATTTCATCACGAATACGCGCGGTATTGAAACAACCGTATTGGCCAATGACGGTGAGATTATCGTTCTTGGCGGGCTCATCCAAGATGATGAGCAAATCGAAATCGCCAAAGTTCCCATACTCGGCGATGTGCCCGTGGTCGGCAATTTGTTTAAATCCAAAGGCAAGAGCCGCAAGAAGACCAATCTCATGGTATTTTTGCGCCCGACCATTATTCGTTCTCAAGCCGATGCCGAGCCGCTTACCCGCCGCCGCCTGGATCAAATGCGTTTTCAGGACATGCAGCAATCCGGTCGTGACAGTTCCAAAATTGATAGTTTTGTCTATCCGCAATGAGCGAAGCTGATCCCATAAATCTGCCGCGCCTGTCTTATAGTTTTGCGCGGCGCTTCGGCGTTATCGCCACTTTGCGCGGCGGAAAGCCCGTATTGGCAACCCTGAAAGACACACCGCTTGAGGCCATTTTAGAAGCCCGCCGCGTGGTCGGCATGCCGGTCATTCGCGAACCCGTAGAACCGGCAGAGTTTGAAGGTCTGATGGGTAAGATTTACGCGCAGGGTGATCTGACGGAAACGGCCGAAACGGCGCTGGGCGCGGACACGGATCTGAATACATTGGCTGATAATTTGCCGCGAACGTCTGACCTGCTGGACAGTGATGATGATGCGCCGGTGATCAAACTGATCAACGGGATTTTACAGGAAGCCATCAAAACCCGCGCCTCCGATATTCACATTGAACCCTATGAGAACCGGCTGGCAGTTCGGTTCCGAATTGACGGCGCGCTGCGCGATACCTTGTCTTTGTCCCCGAGACTGGCCTCGGTTCTGGTCAGCCGCGTTAAAGTTATGGCCCGTCTGGATATTGCGAAAAAACGCATCCCGCAGGACGGACGGTTTTCGCTTAATTTGGGTCAACGGGCGGTTGACGTGCGGGTTTCTACCTTGCCGTCCCAATATGGTGAGCGCTTGGTCATGCGATTGCTGGAGAAAACCGGCGCGCTGATGAATTTGTCAGACCTGGGCATGGACGACAGCGAACTGGACGCGTTTACCGTGGCGCTTAAGCGGCCCAATGGGATCATCTTGGTGACGGGCCCGACCGGCTCCGGTAAAACCACAACTCTCTATGCTTCCCTTACCAAGCTCAACGATGGCAGCCGCAATATTCTGACAGTGGAAGATCCGGTTGAATATGCCCTTGACGGCATCGGACAAACCCAAGTGAATAATCAGGTCGGCATGAGCTTTGCCGCCGGGCTCCGGGCGATTTTACGGCAAGATCCTGATGTGGTCATGGTCGGCGAAATCCGTGACCCGGAAACAGCCGAGATTGCCGTGCAGGCCTCGTTGACCGGGCACTTAGTGCTCTCAACCGTCCATACGAATTCTGCCGTGGCGGCCATTACCCGACTGCGCGATATGGGCATTGAGCCATTCCTTTTAGCCTCGACCGTGACCGCCATTGTGGCCCAGAGATTGGTCCGGCGTTTATGCCCGAATTGTAAAACCCATTACGAGCCGACCAAAAGAGAGATGCAGGAATTGGGACTTAAACCCCATAAAGATCTGCGGTTCTTCAAGGCAGTGGGCTGCGCTGATTGTCATCAAATCGGATATGTCGGTCGTCTCGGCCTCTACGAAGTTGTGGTCATGGATGACAAGCTGCGCGGAATGATTCATGACGGCAGCCGCGAAGTTGATATGGCAGCTCATGCCTTTAAGAAACGCAAAAATTTGCTCAATAGCGGCGCGCAGCATGTTCTCTCGGGTCTGACCTCAGCCGAGGAAGTCCTCCGGGTTTGCCGGGCTAAAACGGATGCCGACATCGAGCTCTGATCATGCTGACTTTTGACTATGCCGCATTTGACAAACGAGGGAACCGGCTCACCGGAAGTGTCGCCGCGTCGACCGCCAGAGAAGCTCGGGATATTTTACGCTCCCGCGCGCTGACGCCGGTTGATCTCAAACAAGTGAAAGCGAAAACGGCGGCGTCGGGTAATTTCGGCCGCAAGGTCAAACATAAAGACCTGACCCAGGCCACGCGCCAATTGGCGATTTTGATCGATACGGCCACGCCGGTTGAAGAAGCCCTGAAAGTGGTCGCCGTGCAATATGACGACTCGCCCATGCGAGGTATTTTGATGGATGTCAGATCGAGAGTTTTGGAAGGTTCCCGATTGTCGGACGCCATGCGGTCTCATCCGCGGACATTTTCAAAGCTCTACACGGCCATGGTCGCGTCCGGCGAAACATCAGGCCAATTAGGGGCTGTTTTGGACCGGCAGGCCCTGGATCTGGAATCGGCTCAAAATGTCCGAAACAAAATTACGGCGGCTATTGCTTATCCGATCGTATTGACCGTCGTTTCAATATTAGTGGTGACCTTGTTGATGGTATTTTTGGTGCCGCAAATCGTCACCCAGTTTGAAAGCCTGGGGCAGGAATTGCCCGGCCTGACGAAATTTGTCATCGGGATTTCTGAAGGTCTGAAAGCTTATGGCCTGTTTATCATCGCCGGGCTTGTTTTGGTTTTTCTGGGGATCCGGCAAGCGCTCAAGAATGAAGCCATTCAGCTGCGCTGGCATAATTTCCTTTTGAAGATTCCCGTCATTGGCCGTTTGATCCGCAGCGTCAATGCGGCCCGGTTTGCCCGGACCATGTCGGGCTTGATTGATAGCGGGACCCCGGCGCTGGCCTCTATGGAGGCGGCGCTGCATACGCTGCGAAATTCCGTCATGCGCAAAGCCGTGACCAATGCGGCGGTTAAAGTGCGCGAAGGGTCGGCAATCAGTAAAGCGCTTCGCCAAACTGACGCCTTTCCGCCGCTTGTGGTGCAAATGGTTGCCGGCGGTGAAGCCAGCGGCGATATCGGAAAAATGTTTTCTAAATCGGCAGATTATTTGGAAGGTGAGTTTGAAAGCGTAACATCGATCTTTCTCAGCCTTTTAAATCCGCTGATAATTATCCTACTCAGCGTAGTGATTTTATTGATAATGTTGGCTATGTATATGCCAATGCTAAAAATGGTGGCGTTATGACTTCGGAGACACAAATGGAAACCAAAACCTATGATGAGGGATTTACCTTGATCGAAATGATGGTGGTTCTGTTCATCATCATGATTTTGTCGGGAGCTGTATATTTCACGATTAGCGGGAACCAAGACCGCGCCGTTGAGATCAAAGCGCAGTCCGATATTCAGCGTTTGTCGCAGGCTCTGGAAATGTACCGCCTCGACATGATGGATTACCCGCCCGAGGAATATGGCTTGCAGGCGCTGAAATCTCTGCCGAGCGGAATTGATACCGGCGATCGTTATAATCCGGAAGGCTATGTCAAATTAGTGCCCAATGATCCGTGGAACCGCCCCTATATTTATCGTTATCCGGGGGAGAACGGTGTTTATGATATCCTGTCCTACGGATCGGACGGACAGCCCGGCGGTGAAGGTTTGGCCGCTGACATCACATCTTGGGAAGAGTAAGACGGTTCATGCAACGGCCTGAGACCATATCGGGCAAAACGGCCGGCTTTACGCTGATTGAGATGATGTGCGTGCTCATCATTATTTCTCTGATGACAGCTGTCGTTATTTTATCTTTGCCGCGCCAAAAGCAAGTGGTTGAACTGCAGAGCGCTTTCATGGCGGAGCAGTTCGAAGTGGCGTCGCAAAATGCGATTATCTCCGGCAAAGCCCAAGCCTTCGGGCCTTGGGAAGACGGCTACGCTTTTTACGAATTTATCAATAATGAGTGGACCGTTCTAAGCGATAATGAATGGCCGGAAGATCTGGGCATCAAGTTTTATCAAGACGATCTTGAAGTTGACTTGCCGGACGAAGACCCCGTGCCGGTGGTTGTGTTTGAACCCATGGGCCTGTCCACGCCGTTTTCCCTTTGGCTGGAAGGGGATGAGCAAACGGTCGTTTTCATCGGTAAAGGTGACGGCAAAGTCTCCATGGAGACTCAGCTGTGAAGGATGACGGTTTTACACTCATCGAAGTGCTCGCGGCCCTGGTCATTTTCAGTGTCGGTATCGCCGGATTGGTGCAGCTGAACACGCAAAGCATCAAAACCGTGCAGTCTTTGGAAAATAAAATGCTGGCCGGCATTGTGGCCGATAATGTGATCGTTGAAGCCCGCGCCAAGAAGCTCAGACTTGGCGAGCGTGACGGGGACGAGGAGGCAGGCGGCCAAACCTATGAATGGGAACAATCCGTTACGGAAACCGAGCAGGAAAAATTCTACCGCATAGTTGTCACGGTCAAAGCCGAAAACAGCGAGCAAATATTAGTGCAGCGAACCGCCTTTCGGGGGCCGGACAAATGATACGCCGAGAGTCAGGTTTTACGCTGGTGGAAATGCTGGTGGCTTTGTTTATTTTCTCGATCATGTCGGCGGGCGCCATGTCGGCTATGTTTGCCTCCATCCAAACCAAGGACCGGCTGGAAGAGGCTGTCACCCAAGTCTCGGAGATTGAAACCGCCCGGGCTTTGATGAAATCAGATATTTCCAACCTTATTCTGCGACCGAACCGGGACCCTTACGGCAATAAAGAATTATACGCCATGACCGGCGGCGTCGAAACATTATTGACCTTTACCCGAACCGGCCGCGAAAACCCGGGCGGCCTTGAAAAACGCGGCAGCATTCAGCGCGTGGCGTATGTGTTTGAAGATGACGCCCTCATAAGACGCGCCTTTGCAGTCGATAATCCGGCGCCTTTAACTCCGCTGCGTGACCGTGTGCTCATTCAAAATATTGAAAACGCCTCGGTTGAATTTGAAGATGAATTGCTCAGCTATACTCAGCTTTATGTGCCGGCCGATGATGACACGCTAAAGGTCAATATTTTTGTCCTGAATCTGAAGTTTAAGGACGGCCGAGAACTCGTTCAAAAATTCGAGCTGACGCCATGAGCCGGAAAAGCAATGATAAAGGCGCGGTTCTCTTGACGACATTATTGGTCATGTCGCTAATGTCGGCTTTGGCCGTAGCAATGATGAATGATATTCGTCTCGCCATTCTGCGGGCCGGCAATATCGAAGCCCATTCTCAGGCCAATTGGTATGTGAAGGCGGCCGAAGAATTTGCCGCAAGCTATATCACCGATAATTTTTTGACCCTGTCTGAGGATGAACAAAACACGGCGCTGAAAAGCCCGCTCGTCTCCAGCTTACCTCTGGACGGGGGTCTTTTAAACATCACCGTCATGGACGGGTCACAATGTTTCCCGCTGAGCGCGCTGCGCAATTCCGGCGACGAAGCCGATGAGCGCCCCGGGAAATCAGCCAAAGTTTTCAGCCGTCTTTTGACGAGTATCGGTATTTCGGATTTAGACGCGCAAAACCTGACCGCCGCCATTATTGATTGGCAGGATGAAGATCAGACACTTTTGCCGGGCGGAGCAGAAGATTATACCTATTTGGGACTGACCCCTCCTTATCGAACGCCCAATGCTTTATTTAACTCGACCGCGGAATTACGGGCCGTTCGCGGCGTGAATGAAAAAATGTTTCAGGCCATATCGCCCTTTATTTGCACGGGCGATGAGACCCGCACCGGCGCCGTTAACATCAATACGATTAATCAACTTCATCTGCCCATTTTAACGGCCATGCTCGACAATGATGATAATCTGGCAATGGAAGTTTTAAGTAAGCGCCCGAGTGGCGGCTATAAGGATATTACGGCGGAACTGGAAACGGCCGGTGTTGACGCAACCCGGGTAAAAAATGAGGATTTCTTTACAAAGCCGGAATATTTGTGGATCGAAGCGGATATTGAATTTGGCAATGCGTCCCGGACCGTCCTGTTGGAATTTAAGATTGACTCCGGTTCCTTGACGCGGACATACCGCCACTACGGAACAGAAGGCAGCCGCACGGCCTATTTTGAGAAACCCGAACAAGGGGAATTGGAACAAAGATGAGTGAGCCTCTGATCATATGGTTGCCTGAGGATTTGGATGATGCCTGGGCTTGGTATCGTTCAGCCGATCAACAAGGCTGGGCCGGTGATGACGCTGATCGCAAAGCCCTTGGCTCTGTCGGCGGAAACCGTTGTCATATCGTTTGCCCCGGGACGTGGTTTCGAACCTTTCCCCACAGCTTGCCTGATATGAAACTGTCCGAGCGCGTCTCTGCGGCCGGCTACGCCATTGAAGAAAAACTCGCCGCGCCTCTGGACGAACAACATATCGTTTTGGGCACGGGAGATGATCAGCGGGTCGGCGTTATTGAGCGGGCCAAAATGGAAGCCGTCTTTGCCCGGCTGGATGAGCTGGGCTTGACCCCGTCGCAGGTAACGGCTGAGTTTGAAGCTTTTGGCGGCACGGGCGAATTACGCCGGGCCTGGAACCGGTCGATTCAGCCGGGCCCCATGGGCTATTCGCTGGATGAAACGGCCGAAGGCGATAATCCTTTATCACTGATGCCTGACATGAATTTTGACGGTGCTCTGAATTTCGCATCCGGTGATTTTGTGCGCCGCGCGGCCCGCATGCCGGGCGCCGGATCGTTTATGCCATTGGCCGCGTCACTGGCTGTGGCCGGTCTGGCCTGGCTGGTATGGCAGGGGGCGACGGCAAGATCCCTGAACGCGCAAACGGCAGACCTTAAAGCCGAAGCGGCGCAGCTCTACAGCAATGCCACGGGCAAGACCGTTGATAATCCGGCTGCCAGTCTGACACGGGAGCTGCGCCGCAGCGGCAATGCTCCCTCTGATTTCATGAGTTTATCTGCCGGGTTTTTCGAGGGCCTGAAGCAAATCGACGGCGTCTATATCGAGACATTGCGCTTTAACAAGGATCGCAATGAGCTCAATTTGAAAATCATCTATCCGGACTTTAACACGGCGACACGGCTGGAGCAGGTGTTTGCGGGTATGGGCGGGCAATTTCAAACCGGCGCCGTGCGCGAACAGAACGGCGAATTGATCGGTGAGGGGACTTACAGTCTCGGAGGCGGATCATGAGCTTCTGGAACGGACTTGATGCACGGGAGCGCTTACTGATCACAATCGCCGGGATTTTACTGGGTGTTTTGGCCCTTTGGTTTTTGGGAATTCGCCCTGTCATCAATGCCAAAGCCGATGCCAAGACGGCGCAAACTACGGCGCTTCGGGATTTGGAGATCGTGAAATCCGGCCTGCCGAAATTAGGCGGCGGTACTGCGTCTACGGGTACGCAAGCCTTTGATCGTAACGCCGTTATCCGCACGGCAGAGTCAGCCGGGCTGAATCTTTCCCGCGTTCAGCCTGAAAATGGCGGCGCTTTGAAAATTTGGTTTGATGAAGCGTCGACCTCGCAGATTTACAAATTCCTGACCGATTTGACCGCGACTTATGCCGTCAGCGTCTCGTCGGCGCAAATGACCCGCAAATCGAGCGGGACGGTCAACACAACGATCACGTTGCAACCTGTCGGTGGCTAAGCGTCTTCTCATTTTTGGCGGTATTTTAGCCTTGGTCACGGGCGCGATTTCGCAGCTGCCCCTGTCTTGGGTCGCGCCGAAAGTTGATATTGCCGGGCAAGTGCCGGAATATGGCGGGACTGTCTGGAACGGCTTTATTTCCGGAACGGATGCAGGCGTCTTAAACTTGGATGTTTCGCCGCTCAGATTGGTAAGCGGTAAAAACCCCGTCCGGGTGACGGGCGGACCTGCCGGCATCAATCTCAATGCGGAAGCGGGGCTCTCCGGTTTACGCGCGCTGAAAGTTTCAGGCTCGATTAAGGCACTGGCCCTTACGGATGCCAGACTGGCTTTGGTCAATGGGAATTTTGATTTGGATATCACCGATATGAAAATGATGGAAAGCTGTGACTACGCCGAAGGCATAGCGACCACGGATTTCCTGGCGCGCAATTCCGTTCGCTTGCGCTGGAAAGGTCCGGTTCTTGAAGGGCCGGTCAGCTGTGAGGACGGGAATGTTATTTTGGATTTAACCGGTAAAGACCGCGCCGCTGATATTGTGGCTCGGCTGACATTGTCGCCGGACGGTCAATATCGCACGGATATCACGGCCGAGGTTAATGATCCCAATGCCGGTTTGGCCCTGCAATATTTCGGATTTTCACCGGCGGGCGGCGCGTACAAATTAACGGAGCAGGGCAAATGGCGATAAAAAAAGTGATCGGCCCCGTTTTGGCGATAGCCTTTCTGGCGGGCTGTAATACGGTTCCGGACGAGGCAAAATCGGAATTACTATCTGAGAAGACGGATCGTTTGGCGGCGCGGGATTTGGCGCCCGGCGAATGTGCGCTCTTTGTCTGGACGGCTGACAGCGCCAAGCGGTTTATTCTGTTTAGCAAAGCCGCGGACCCGACAGCTGTTTGGTGGACCAAGGACGGAGATATGATTCTGAACCGAATTAGCTCGACCGGGTTTTCAACCTATGGCGAACCCCCGGTGCAAACCTTTTCCATGAGTGACGGCGGCACGCTGAAACTGACCTTGGCAGAGGCTGAAGATATCACGGGCGGTACGCGCTATAAATCCGGCGCCATTACCTTGTCGGACCCGCAGGGGTGGGAAAAATTTATGCCGGTCATCGGATTGGCCGGTTGCCAGACGCCCTAGTTACGGCCGAAGGATCTGACCGGCGGACGAAAACGTAAACGCCGTCCAGACAATCAATATCCCCAGAGCCAAAAAAGGCCCGAACGGAATTTTCCCGGCTTTGCGAACCGATGGAAACAATGCGGCCACTAATCCCATGCCGCTGGCGATCAAGACGATAAAGGGCAGACCATACCATCCGCACCAAGCGCCGCCGCCCGCCAGTAATTTGGCGTCGCCGCGTCCCAGCCCGTCACGACCGCGCAGCTGTTTGTAAATCACCTCAACCAGAAAAAAGGCCAGATAACCCACGGCCGCGCCAATGACATAATCTCTGAAATTCACGCCGAATATCCAGCCATGCAATAAGCCTGTGCCGATAAGCGCGAAGGTTAAAACATTGGGGAGGCGAAATGTCTTGAGATCAATGACCGAAAGGGCGATCAAAAGGCCTGCCAATATTGCAAGGGCAATGTAAATCATAGTCCGGGGAAATATCGCAGGTGGGTTAACTGTCAAGAGCCTGCATTTGTTCTGGCGCTTGGGGGATTATTTTAATAAGAGCGGCTGATGGGAAAATCTGCGTGGATATTGCCGTTTTTTGTCGGGCTGACAAATACGGCAGCATGGGCTGAGCCGCCGGTTTGCGACTCTGCAGATCACTGTGTCTGGATCATGGAAAATCATGGCCCCCACGAATTTGATTACAGCGTTCTGGTGAGCGAGCTGGAAGGCTTTGGCGCTGACGGCAAAGAGTTTCTGATCATGTTAGTGGGCGATAAAGACGCTGATATTGCGGGCCGCTCCATGGATATTTTGGCAGACGGTAATTTCAATCTCAACCGCGATGAAGCTAATGAAATTGTCAAAACCTGGCCCGGATCCAACGTCGAGAAACTCGGCAGGCTCATGGCCAAAATCGGCTCGCCCTTTGTGCAGAGCCGGATGATTGAAACCCTCACCCATAAAGATAAAAAAGTCAGACGGGAATCCCGCCGGGTTTTAGCGTCCATGCGCCGGGATAAAAAAATCTATCAGCTCAGAGGTCATGAACACGGTCCGCTGGCAAAGGCGGTGTTGGAAGCCCCGACGCGCGAAATCGTCCAAATGTTGGCGGCGTATTCGCCGGATAAAACCAAGCCCTTTTTGCAGCGCGCTCTCAAGACCGGTGACAGCGCCAGTGTGATTGCGGCCTATGACGCGCTTTATAAAATTGACAAAGAAATGGCTTTTGCCGCGCTTCTGCAAACCTTGCGGGAGATTGAAACACCGGACCAAGCCTTTGCCATAGGCGCATTATTACGCCACCGCCATAAAGGCCGCGAAGACGGTTTCTATTTGGATTTC
>CALJNJ010000258.1 GCA_937981945.1 uncultured Caulobacterales bacterium
TTATTGGCGGCCAGAGTATCCAACAGGCGTTGGTGCAATGTCTTGAAGGAAATGCCTAAATCCATATCCAGTGCCATAAGGCCGGTTTTCAAACGGGCCGCATGTTCTTTCCAAAACGCTATTTTGCCGTGATGGACGCGCAGGCCTTCCCACACCCCGTCGCCCATCATAAATCCGGCGTCAAAAACGGACACGACAGCATTTTCGCGGGGCACCAGCGCGCCGTTAATATTGATCAGTACGTCTTTATTGCGCGGATCGGGAACATAGGAATGGGTGCCAAAGGACATGGGGCCTCACAGATTGTTTGTTCCAGATTAGAGGACGGACCGGAAAAATAAATCCCTAAACGGGGGAGGGCGGCGCAAGAATATTGACGGCAGGCCCGGTATTGACGGTCAAAGTGCAGATTATTGCAAAACCGGCCGCCCACGAGCTCAAAGGTTTTGTTTGCGATTGCGACAGTCCGGGGATAGGGACAGGTCATGTCTGACGGCTTAGCTGATCATAATCGTTTAAATTTGCGGACTCTGGCCATGGCGAGCTGCGTGCCGGTGCTGATCATGCTCATTGCCATGTATTTCAAACCGCTCTGGCGGGATGAAATTTTCACGCTTTATCACGGGGATTCCGGCAAGCCTCTCAATTATTTGGCGGACCGGCGCTGGGGACATGCCGTCCATCCGCCGGCCTATCATTATTTATTGTGGCTCTGGGATCACATCGCAGCGCACCCTTTTATCCATAAATGCCTGTCTTTGATCTTTTTAGCGCTTGCGGGGCTGACCCTTTATAAGATCACTGAGCCGGACGACAGGCGCAGCCTGTTTGTCTTCATGTTGATTTGCTTGGGCTCATGGTGGGTGATTTATTTCGCGACGGAAATCCGGCCCTATATTTTAAACTTTTCGCTGGCAAGCGTACTGACACTGCTGGCGCCGCGTCTGCTGGACGACAGGCCGGAAAAGCGGCCGAGTATTAAAATTTGGGCGTTGTGGATCGGCGCGGGGACATTGTTGTCACTGACCCATTATTTTGCCGGTCTTTGGTTTGCAGCTTTGGGTCTGGTCATCGGACTGACTTGGCTTGGGCGTCAAAATTACGGACGATTTGTGCTTATGGGTATTATCTCCGTTCTGTGTATTGCGCCGCTATTGGCGTGGCAGAATTACAGCGTGCCGCGCATGGACCCTGCTGCTTTCGGGTCAACCATGACGGGCGGCGAAAAGTTTTTTATGGCCGCCAATCAGTTTTTGCGCGGACTGATCGTCAAGACATTTGGCTCTAATCCGCTGTTTACGTTTTTGGGCTTTGGCGGGCTGATCCTGGCATTGCGGGGCCAAAACAAGGCTCACCGTGTTTTGCTGATGGCGGCAGCGCTGACGGTCATTCTGGGTTTTACCATCCATATGGTCTGGGTGGATATGATTAAGGAACGAGCCTTCATCGTGATCATGCCGGGTATATTATACATAATGGCAGATTACACGGCACGGCGTGAACACCGTTTTATGCGTTATCTGCCATGGGCGGCGGCCTTGATGCCGCTTTTGTTTTTGGGGGAGTATTTTAAAAACAAAGAACAATTAGGCGCGCTCCATGCCAAAATCGCATCCTATGGCAATGCGTGTGACGATGCGCCGATCCTAATCTATTATCGTCCGAGCAAACCGGCGGAGTTTTATGACTATGCGACGGACTTTATTTTGGACGCAAAGATGAAACCCGTTGACCTGCGCAATGCGGAGAAAGCGCCGGTGACAAGCTGCCCGGTTAAAGCCGCCGGATTTCTATTACCGAAAATGGATCAACCCATGCTGTCCGAGGCCAATGGTTTCTTAACGGGTCTGGGTTTAGGACCGGATAAGGTCGTGCCGATCTATTTCGGCAAAGGCCGCAATGTGCTGTGGGTGGAAAACGGGTCATGAAGGTCAAAACCGAATTTTTCAGAGCCTTTCGCTACGGCATTGTCGGCGCGATTTCTTCAACCACTTACGTCACGCTGGTCGTACTCCAAAGCAAGTTCACCGATCTCCATCCTGTGGTCATCAATACAATCGCTTATGCGCTGGCCTTTTGTGTATCGGCAACAGGACATTCCTTGTTCAGCTTTCGGCTGCAAGACGGCTATAAAGAAGCCGTTTCCAAGTTTTTTCTGGTTTCATTGAGCGCGCTGATATTGTCCAATACCGTCTTGGCCGTCAGCCTGAACTATTTTCCGCGCCCTATTGCCCAAGCCCTCGGTGTCGTTTTTATCCCGGGCTATTCTTTCACCCTGTCACGCCTCTGGGCGTTCAAACACGGAATTGATAAACAGCAGTAATTCACAAATCTGTCATTTGCGAATCTTTCTGTGTCCGTTAAAGACCTCGCAAAGCCAATAAGAGGTAGTCATGGATGATTTAGATTTTCACGCCACGAATGCGGATGTTCGCGATAGTGTGCAGGAGCGTTATGGCGCCGGCGCGCAGGCCGTAGAATTAGCCCTGTGTTGCCCCGTTGATTATGACCCGCAATATTTGAAAATTATTCCCCAAGAAGTTCTTGACCGGGATTATGGCTGCGGAGACCCGTCGCGCTATGTTCGCGAAAACGATGTGGTTCTGGATTTGGGCTCGGGCGGGGGCAAAATTTGCTTTATCGCCTCTCAGATTGTCGGACCGAAAGGTAAAGTTATCGGGATTGATATGACCGACGAAATGTTGGATCTGGCCCGGGAGACAGCGCCGGTGATCGCCGACACGCTTGGCTATGCCAATGTGGAGTTTCGCCGGGGCCACATTGAAGACCTGAAGCTTGACCATGACGAGCTGAACAAATGGCTGGCGGATAATCCGGTTAAAAACTCCGGCGATCTGGAAGCCATGGAAGCGGAAATTCTACGCCTGAAAACAGATATGACGATGATCCCGGATAACAGTGTGGATGTGATCGTCTCAAACTGCGTATTGAATCTGGTTTCCGATTCCAAGAAAAAGCAAATGTTTGCTGAAATGTTTCGCGTACTCAAAATTGGCGGGCGGGTGGCTGTCTCTGATATTGTATCCGATGAAGACAGTCCGGAAGCTCTGAAAAAAGATGCGCGCTTATGGTCCGGCTGCATTAGCGGCGCCATGACGGAAACGGCGTTTGGTGAAGCGCTGGAAGATGCAGGCTTTCACGGCGTGGTGATTGATAAAATGGAAATGGAACCTTGGCAAATTGTTGAAGGCATTGAGTACCGTTCGGCGACTTATTTGGCCTATAAGGGCAAGCAGGGCGAATGTCTGGAGAAAAACCAGGCACTGATTTACAAAGGTCCGTGGCGTAATGTGCAGGATGATGACGGCCATGTTTTCCGCCGCGGAGAGCGCTCAGCCGTGTGCGAGAAAACCTTCAAGCTCATGCAGAAAGAGCCTTATGCGGATCAGTTTATTCCGGTGGAACCGGCCATTGCCGTTACGGAACGTATTAACTGGCCGGCTTCCGATTGCGGCGTTCGCATCCGCGAACCGCAGGAAACCAAACAGGGCAAACCGAAAATTACAACGGACCCGTCCCAAGGAGACTCTTGCTGCTAATCCGGTATTCGCGGCTGCTTCAGGCAGCCCTTACCGGCTCTTGATTTTAAACAGTCCCAAAAATGGGTTCCCGGTCCGGGTCACCGCGCCAGACCCACCAGCTGTAAACCGCAAAGACAAAAAACAGGCCGAGCATGCCGAGGCCTAAAAGCCCGTCTTGAAACTCGCCTTTGATTAAAGTCGCAGCGCCGTTCACGATACCAAGACCCACCAAACCATAGCCGCACAGCCGGTGGCTTTTGCGCCATGACATTTTAGAACGAAGATTCCATGGTGTCGGAATGCCGGATATTATGCTTTTGGATGTGATGACGAAATTACCCACCAGAATTAAGAAAACATGCAGGCCCATGATCGGAATAAGGGGGCTTTGAAATCCGGACAACCAAGAGATGTGAGACAGATAATGAAGCTGAAATAATATTCCAAGGATAGGAACGCACAGTAAAATCGACCAATATCCTTTTTCCCGGTTTTGGGGTTTGGATCTGCGTTCATGTGCCGGAATGCCGAAAAAACAAATGAGTCCGACCAAAGGGATTGCCCAATGAGGCGCCATGCTCTCTTCCACAGGATTGGCAAATAAATAGGCGCTGAGCAGGCCGCTGATGGCCAGCAGGACACCCGAAGTTCCGAGAACTAATTTCATGTCTTACTCCTCCGTCTCTGTGCCGAGTAGACCGGCGATCAAAACCAGGGCCTCTTCGGTGACTGTTGTGTTGAGATAATAAATGATGTGATTGCCGTCCCGCTCTGAATAAATAAGTCCGGCATCTTTTAGGGTTTTGAAATGCACGGACATGGTCGGTTTGGAGACATCATAATTCTCCGCCAAATCCCCGGCCGATAAAGGCTGTGCGCGTAATTGCTTTATGATATCGCGCCTGATCGGGTGACCGATCGCATTAATGACCGTGCTTAATTTCATATCATCTATTTAGGGTAAAAACTAATTAGAGTCAAAGCTAAATAGTGAGTATGGTTATCAGATTATAAATACCTACCGCCG
>CALJNJ010000259.1 GCA_937981945.1 uncultured Caulobacterales bacterium
CTATGCGTTTGAACAAGTGGATATTAATGACGCCGAAGCCGTCAATGCGGTCTTTGAAAAGCACCGCCCCGAAGCCGTTATGCATCTTGCGGCAGAGAGCCATGTGGACCGCTCCATTGACGGCCCCGGCGCCTTTATTCAAACCAATGTGATCGGCACATTTAATATGCTGCAGGCGGCCCGCGGTCTTTGGGACAGTCTCGAAGGTGAAGCGAAAGAAAATTTCCGGTTTCACCATGTTTCAACCGATGAAGTTTACGGCGATTTACACCCGGGCGACCCGGCGTTTGAAGAAACAACCCCATATGATCCGAGCTCGCCTTATTCGGCGTCCAAAGCCGCCTCTGATCACTTGGTCCGGGCTTGGCACCGTACTTATGGATTTCCGGTGGTTATCACTAATTGCTCCAATAATTACGGCCCGTATCAATTCCCTGAAAAGCTTATACCGGTCGTGATTTTGAAAGCGCTTCATGAGCAGGACATCCCCGTTTACGGCACCGGCGAAAACATTCGCGACTGGCTCTATGTGGATGACCATGCGGATGCTCTGCTGACGGTTTTGACCAAAGGCCGTCTGGGCGAGACTTATAATATCGGCGGCAATAATGAGCGCACTAATCTTGAACTTGTCAAAACAATCTGCGCCATTATGGATGATCGCAAGCTTCACAATACACCCTGTGAGAGCCTGATCACCTATGTCACGGATCGGCCCGGTCATGATTACCGCTACGCCATTAACGCCACAAAGATCGAAACCGAACTGAACTGGACACCGTCTATTTCTTGGAATGACGGATTTGAAAAAACCATTGATTGGTATTTGGAAAATCAAGAATGGTGGACGCCTTTGATGAAGAAGAAAATCTTCGGCGAACGTTTGGGCACGCAAGCCTAAATGACCGGCGTTATTGTCATCGGGAAAACCGGGCAATTAGCCCGGGCCTTGGCAAACCGCGCGGCGCACCACAACATCAAAATCACTTCCTTTGGCCGCTCTGATTGCGATCTGTCAGCCGGCAGCACCGTCATTGAGCAATTTGCAAATCAATTACCGGCCTGTGACGGCATCATATTAGCGGCGGCCTATACGGCCGTTGACGCCGCCGAAGATGACCGCGACGCGGCCTTTCAGGTCAATGGCGTGGCGCCCGGAATATTTGCCAAAGCCTGCGCCGCCCGAGACATCCCTCTGGTCCATATATCAACGGATTATGTCTTTCCCGGGGACGGCAATACTCCCCTGACGCCTGATGCGGACACGGATCCGGTCAATGCTTACGGAGACAGCAAATTAGCCGGCGAAATATCCGTCAGTACATCAGGTGCCCGCGCCGCCATATTACGGACGTCCTGGGTTTTTGACGGTGACGGTAAGAACTTCATGACAACCATGTTGCGGCTGGCCCAAGACCGCGACGCCCTAAACATCGTGGCCGATCAATTCGGCCGGCCCACATATGCCGGCGATTTGGCCGATGCGAGCTTGGTGGCGATTAAAAAGCTTATCATTGATCGAAAATTTGACGGCGGCACTTATCATGTCAGCGGCACCGGTCCCGTTATCAATTGGGCTGATTTCGCCGACGCAATTTTTACCAAAGCCATATCCCGCATTCCGCACACGGTGAATGTGGGCCGTATACCGTCATCTGCTTATCCCACACCGGCCAAACGGCCCTCCTATTCCGTCATGGACACGTCCAAATTCGAGCGCGAATTTTCCCACGCCCTACCGAGCTGGGAAGCGGGGCTCGACGCTGCCTATCAGGTCTGGGCGAAACGCGCCTAATTTGTTTCTCGGAACCAATATCGCATCTTGATTGACTCTTATTAGCATTTTTGCTAATTAGCAATTATGCAAAACAAAGTTTTCAAAGCTCTGGCCCATCCGGATCGGCGTAAAGTTCTGGATCTTTTAAGGTCCGGACCGAAACTTGCCGGCGACTTGGCGGCTGAATTTGATTCCAGCTGGCCGACCATGAGCCGCCATATTTCCATTTTAAAAGACGCAGACCTTTTGTCGGCAGAACGACAAGGCAATCAAATTCTGTACCGCATCAATACGAGCGTGGTGGAGGACACGGCCAGTACCCTCCTGACCTTCATTGGTGTGGCCCATAATGACGACAAAGATGACAAGAAGGAGGCCGCAGAATGATGAAAACAGGACTGACAGCAACACTCATGGCCGGGCTGATTATGAGCGGCATCGCCTTTTGGGCCATGACAGCCATGCCGCAAACCGGCGAAATTCCCATACACTGGAACCACAAAGGCGTGGCCGATGGTTTCGCGACGCCTGCAGAAGCGAAACGGTTTGTTTGGATGATTCCGGGAATGTCCATTATAACAAGTCTTATCTTTGCGCTGGCTTTAAAAATTGATCCCAGGAAAACGAACATACAAAAATCTGCCCGCGCCTATATGGTCACTTGGATTGGAACCTTGATCTTAATGGTTGGCGTCACCGGTTTGGTGTCTTATTCCATGGTCAACGGCGTCGGCTTGTCGACCGAATTTATGGGCAATATTGTGCCGTCCTTAATCGTCGGCGCTATGTCCATATTGTTCATCATTCTTGGAAATTACTTGCCCAAAACCAAATCCAATTGGTTTTTTGGGATCAGAACACCGTGGACCTTATCAAGCGAAGAAGCTTGGGCTAAAACCCACCGCGTGGCCGGCCGGCTGTTTCTGATCATGGGTATATTGGGTTTGCTGTCAGCCATATTTTTGCCGTCGGTTTGGCAGCTTTCCATATTGGTCGGCGGCATACTGATCGCCGCGCTGTTTTCAGTCATTTACTCATATTTGGCCTGGCGCAACGCGTCTGATCGTCAAACCACACCGGAATATATGGAATAAGGAGAGACCAATGAGAATTTTATATAGCTCCGTATTGGCCCTAACGATGGCCGCCTGCAGTCCGGCCGATAAAGAAACATCCGAACCGGCCAAAGAAGCCGTCACGCAAGAAACGCCTATGACTTACAATGAAACCGAGATGATGGCCGGCAAATTAGCGGGGACCTA
>CALJNJ010000260.1 GCA_937981945.1 uncultured Caulobacterales bacterium
CAGCGGGTGATATATGTGATGACCCATGACAGTATTGGTGTGGGCGAAGACGGCCCAACCCACCAACCGGTCGAGCATGTTGCATCATTACGGGCTATTCCGGGACTGAATGTTTACCGTCCGGCGGACGCTGTTGAAACCGCGGAATGTTGGGAATTGGCCGTACAGCGTAAAGGTCCGTCTTTGATTGCTTTAACGCGTCAGGGATTGCCGGCTGTTCGGGATGATGCCGACAAAAATTGGTCTGCGCGCGGCGGATATGTGCTGTCGGCGGGCGAAGGTAAGGATGATATCGTTTTGATTGCAACCGGGTCCGAAGTCCATTTGGCTGTTGAAGCTCAGGCTGAGCTCTACAAATCTGATATTTCGGCTCGAATTGTATCCGTGCCCTGTATGGAAACCTTTTTGGAGCAAGGCGAAAAATATGTGCGGTCTGTTCTTGGAAAAGACCTCCCTAAAATTGCAGTGGAGGCGGGCATTCGCCAAGGCTGGGACGGATTGATTGGGCTGAACGGTGATTTTGTCGGTATGAGCAGTTTCGGCGCGTCGGCACCGGGTTCAGCACTGTTTGAGCATTTTGGAATTACGACCTCTGCAATTGTTGAAAAAGCGAAAGCTTTGCTTGGAAAATAAGTGCATCTTGCCCGATAGGTTAGACTCACGCTAATCATCGTCTATGGCATCGCCGCAAAACTCCAAAATTCACCGCCAATGGCCTTGGCTGTCCGGTTACAACACGTCTGCTTTCAGTAATGATGTGATTGCGGCGATCATTGTGACCGTTCTCTTGGTTCCGCAATGTCTGGCCTACGCTCTTTTGGCCGGCTTGCCGCCGGAAGTCGGGATTTACGCGTCTGTTTTTCCCTTGATTGCCTATGCAGCCTTCGGGTCTTCCCGATATTTGTCCGTTGGACCGACGGCTGTGATCTCTTTGATGACAGCGGCTGCTATTGCGACATTGCCGGAAGGCACCCGGATCGTGGGCGCCGCCGTGTTGGCACTGTTATCCGGCATTTTATTGATGATCTTCGGCCTGCTAAAAGGGGGCTTCATCATGAATTTCATCTCAAGGTCCGTGGTCAACGCCTATATCTCCGGGGCAGCCCTCCTGATCATGATTAGCCAAGTCAAACATATTTTGGGCATCTCCGCAGAGGGAACGACTGCATTCTCCATGTTGAAAAGTCTGGGCTCAGGCATTGGCAACTTGAACCAAATGGCTTTGGCGGTCGGCAGTATTTGTATATTATTGTTTTGGCTGAGCCGAAAATATTTGGCCTATGGGTTTTTCAAACTGGGTATGAAATCCCGCAGGGCTAAAACGGCGGCTCGCCTCATACCGATCGTTATTATTGCCGGCGCGATTGCAATTTCCTATGCGTTTAAGCTCCCCGAGCAGTTCGGCTTAAAAATTGTCGGGGACATCCCGACAGGACTACCGCGACTTTCAATGCCGATGATGGATTTCGAAACAATGCAGCTTCTGATTTTGCCGGCGCTGGTATTGGGGTTGGTGGCGTTTGTGGATTCTATGTCGACGGCTCAAACATTGGCAGCGAGAAGCCGGGACCGAATTGACGCGGATAAAGAAATGCTCGGAATGGGCGCGTCTAATATTATTGCCGGATTGTCAGGGGGCTATCCCGTCAATGGCAGTATGTCCCGATCCGTTGTCAATTACTCAGCCGGAGCCCGAACACCAATTTCAGGCATCATTGTTGCGGCTTTCATGGCCATTTCGGCAATTTTTCTGACACCAATTCTTAAATACCTGCCCTTGGCGACTTTAGCGGCTCTGATTATCGCTGCTTGTATTTCTTTGTTTGACTTCAAATCTATGTGGCAAACTTGGAAATATTCCAAGGGCGACGGTCTGACGGCGATCATCACATTTCTTTCCGTTTTGATTTTTGGGGTGCAATGGGGTGTTTTGATTGGCGTTATTTTAGCGATGACGCTTCATATTCGTACAACCCTTCGGCCTAATATGGCTTTGGTCGGGCGGTTTCCCGGCACGGATCATTATCGCGATTCAAAACGTTTTAATGTGGAGACCTATGAACAGGTCAAAACGCTTCGAATAGATGAGAGCTTATATTACGCCAATGCCCGATATCTCGAAGACAAGATTGCCAGAGTAGCCATGGAAAACCCCAAAATGACGGATTTAGTGCTGATGTGTCCTGCGGTGAACCGGATTGACGCCAGTGCATTGGAGAGCCTTTCCACCATCAATTCGCGGCTGAAAAGTGCGGGGATTGATCTGCATTTTTCCGAGCTTCACACCCACATTAAAGAGCGTTTGATAAAATCTGATCTGATGGAAGATCTGACAGGTGAGATATTCTTTACCCAACAAGAGGCTATGGACAGTCTTGAGCCTGAGCCTGATTGGTCCCAATTCTCCGATCACGTGGATATTCATTAAATCCTTTATCCCTTTGAGTTTTCTGCTATGGGAGAGGGGAAGAAAGCGAATGAGCGCGCCCTAAAGGCGAGCCTCGCGACAGAAACAGAGACTAAAATGCCGGATGACCAGCTCTCCGGCGCAGATGACAGCGGACCGAACAGGTCCGACTCTGCGCATAGGAGGCCCAGACAAAGACGCAGGCGTAAAAAGACTAAAACCTATGCGGCTTTAGATCTCGGAACCAATAATTGCAGACTTTTGATAGCACGCCCTAATGACGAAGGCTTTCGGGTCATTGACTCGTATTCAAGAGTAGTGCGGCTGGGGGCCGGCCTTCAATCTACAGGCCGCTTGTCAGACGAAAGCATGGAAATGGCGGTCGAAGCCATTCGTGTTTGCGCGAAAAAGATGAAGTCCAAATCCGTTAAGCGCTGGCGCTGCGTCGCGACCCAAGCTTGTCGTGCTGCGGATAATTGCGACGAGTTTTTGACAAGGGTTAAAAAAGAAACCGGTGTCAGTCTTGAGATTATTTCACCGCGGGTAGAAGCGCGCTTGTCTGTCATGGGGTGTGTCAATCTCATTGATCTGACCAAAGACGTCGCTTTGGTAATTGATATTGGCGGCGGATCAACGGAGCTTAGCTGGGTAGATGTTCGCAAACTGAGGGAGTCAGGCGGTATGCAGCGCGTCCACAGACCGCCAATCAGCGCTTGGACATCATTGCCCGTTGGTGTCGTTACTTTGTCAGAGCGGGTGCCTGAGCATGATGATCAGGATAAATGGTATTCAGATATGAAAAATGTGGTCCGCGAAACCCTGAAAGAAAAACATGCCGACACACGGTTCACAAATGTTTTTAAGGCCGGAAAAGGACATTTGATCGGAACGTCGGGAACCATAACGTCATTAGCCGGCATGTATCAAAAATTGCCATATTATCAGCGTGATAAAGTTGACGGGACCGAAATGCCGTCTGCCGCCGCCGTAGAAATATGCCGAAGAATGGCCGCTATGCCTTATGCCGAAAGGGCTAAGGAACCTTGCATCGGTGAAGATAGAGCCAAATTATTGGTTGCGGGCTGCGCCATTATTGATGTGATATGCGGAATGTGGCCGTCCGAAAATATTAGGGTCGCGGATCGCGGATTGCGCGAAGGGATTTTGATGGGCTTAATGCAGCGCAGTCAAAAACTGACCATGCCAATGCAGGTGTCAGAAGATGAATGATAAGAATAAAAGAATGTCCGGAGGGAAACCGACCGGCGAGAGAAGAAGTCGAAAGACGCCCAAGGAAAGTAAGGACAATGCTACCCGCATGATGCACCATAAGGTGAAGACTGCACGGGGCCGAAAAATCGGATCTAAACTTTGGCTCGAACGGCAACTTAATGACCCCTATGTTAAGGAGGCCAAGATACAAGGCTATAGGTCAAGGGCCGCCTTCAAGCTCAAAGAGCTCAATGAAAAATACAAATTGATCAAAAAAGATGCGCTGGTCGTTGACCTGGGCGCTGCGCCCGGCGGATGGGTGCAGGTGTCAATGGAGCTGGGCGCTAAAGAAGTCATTGGGATAGATATTTTGCCGGTTGAAACGGTCGCCGGCGCGCAGATTATCGAAATGGACTTTATGCTTGATGAGGCGTCAGACAAGCTCAAATCCATGTTGGGCCGTGAGCCCGATGTCGTCTTGTCGGACCTGGCGGCCAATACGACGGGTCATCGCAATACGGATCACTTGAAAACAGTCGCACTGGTAGAGGCTGCGGCCGAGTTCGCCATGGAAGTTTTAAGGCCGGGCGGGAACTTTGTGACGAAGGTGTTTCAGGGCGGGACGGAGCGAAAGCTGCTGGATCGCCTCAAGGACAATTTCGAATTTGTTCGACACGCAAAACCAAATGCTTCGCGCAAGGGCAGCCCTGAAATATATCTGGTTGCGAAGAACTTCAGAGGGCGCAAGTAAGCCATAAGCGGTCTTAAATCGTTTTTCCGCAGGTTTTCCTTTGCATACTCCAATTTTATACGTTAATGGCCGCCTGCAAAAGTGATAGGAGACTCCCGATGGAGATTCGAGAAGGTCTGACCTTCGATGACGTGCTTTTGCAGCCCCGCGCATCCGACATTTTGCCGGCAGATGCCAATCTGAAAACGCGGCTAACAAAAGGCATTTCAATTAATGTACCTCTGATATCGGCCGCCATGGATACGGTGACCGAAGCCCGTCTGGCGATCGTCATGGCACAAATTGGCGGGATCGGTGTCATTCATCGAAATCTGTCAATTGAAGAACAGGCTGAAGAAGTCCGCAGAGTTAAGCGGTATGAATCCGGTATGGTGGTCAATCCGATTACAATTCATCCGGATGCGACGCTGGCAGATCTCAAACAGTTCCGCGATATTCACAAATTTTCAGGCGTCCCGGTCGTTGAAACCAACGGTCGATTGGTTGGTATAGTTACGAATCGGGATGTGCGTTTCGCCACGGACCTTAAACAAAAAGTTTCCGCCCTTATGACCAAAGATTTGGTCACTGTTAAAGAAGGCGCGACCGAAAAAGAAGCCAGAGCGCTTTTACATAAACATCGCATTGAAAGACTTTTGGTCGTAGATGACGAGTTTCGCTGTGTGGGCCTGATTACGGTCAAAGATATGGAAAAGGCTGAAAGCTCACCAAACGCCTCTAAGGACGAACACGGACGCCTATTAGTCGCTGCCGCGTCAACGGTTGGGGACGCCGGTTATGAACGCGGTGAGGCCTTAATTGACGCCGGAGTTGATGCCCTGGTGATTGATACCGCGCACGGCCATTCTTCAAAAGTTATTGAACAAGTCGCTCGCATCAAGAAGGCTTATCCGAACACACAAATTATAGCCGGTAATATCGCGACTGAAGAGGCTGCCAAGGCGTTGATAGACGCGGGCGCCGATGCCTTGAAAGTGGGAATT
>CALJNJ010000261.1 GCA_937981945.1 uncultured Caulobacterales bacterium
CTTCGTCATAACCAAGCGTTTTCAAAGCTTGTGGAACCGCTTGATTGATGATTTTGAAATAGCCGCCGCCTGCCAGAGATTTAAACTTTACCAAAGCGTAGTCAGGCTCAACTCCGGTGGTATCGCAATCCATAAGCAGACCGATTGTACCCGTTGGCGCGATTACGGAAACCTGAGCGTTTCTGAATCCATGTTCCGCGCCTAATTTTTCCGCCTCCCGCCAAGCTTTGACGGCGCGTCCCGTCACACCGTGAAACGGGCACAAATCTTTGGATAATCCCATAGGTTTGTAGGTCAGACCGTCATAGGTTTTTCGATTTTCCGCAGCCCGGCGATGATTTCGGATCACCCGCATCATGGGCTCTGCATTACTGTCATATCCCGGGAAGGCCCCCAGAACTTTCGCCATCTCGGCTGATGTCTGATAAGCAACCCCGGACATTAATGCCGTTATGGCCCCGCAAGCGGCCCGTCCTTCATCGCTGTCATAAGAAATTCCGCTCGACATCAACAGCCCGCCAATATTGGCAAACCCAAGTCCGAGCGTTCGATATCGAAACGATCTTGCAGCAATGGCCTCTGATGGAAACTGAGCCATCAAAACCGAGATTTCCAAGACAATCGTCCAAAGCCTGCAGGCATGTTCAAATTCCTCAAATTCAAACTCGCCCGTCTCCGAAGATTTGAATTTCATCAAATTCAGACTGGCTAAATTACAGGCCGTGTCATCCAGAAACATATATTCCGAGCACGGATTTGAGCCGCGAATATCGCCGGAAACAGCGCAAGTATTCCAGCTGTTAATCGTGTCATGAAACTGAACCCCGGGATCTGCGCCGGTCCAAGCTGCCTGAGCAATTTTTTCCCAAAGGGCTTTGGCTGAAACACTTTTGGCGATGGCGCCATCTGTCCGCCGGATTAAATCCCAGCTTTCATCATTTGCGACCGCTTTCAAGAATTGGTCAGTGACGCGAACAGAATTATTCGCATTTTGTCCGGCAACCGTGGCGTAAGCATCACTGTTCCAATCGGTCGTCAGCTCTGTAATTTCGATCCGGTCAATCCCTTGTTTGGCCAGCGCCAGGCCGCGGGCGATAATACCGGCCGGAACGCCGTCTCGTCTTGCCTGCCCCATAGCTCTTTTAAGAGCAGTATTTTTAGCCGGATTAAAACAATCATCCGCCGGACCTTCACAATTCAAGGCCGCGGTCATGACAGCCTCGATCCGCTTTTTCATGACCGTGGTCCCGGTCACCAATGCTGCAACTTTTATTTCTTCTTCGTTTTTCCAGTCGATAAAAGTTTCAATATCCGGATGATCAATATCGACGATGACCATTTTTGCGGCCCGGCGTGTCGTGCCGCCCGATTTGATGGCGCCGGCCGACGCATCGCCGACTTTCAAAAAGCTCATTAAACCGGAAGATGCCCCGCCGCCGGACAGCGGTTCGTTCTCACCTCGCAAACTTGAAAAATTGGAGCCGGTCCCGGACCCGTATTTGAACAATCTGGCTTCGCGGTGCCAAAGATCCATAATGCTGCCCTCGCCCAAAAGGCGATCATCCACAGACTGGATGAAACAAGCATGGGGTTGAGGCCGCTCATAAGCATTCCCGGATTTTTTCACCGCCCCGGTTTGGTGATCCGTATAGTAATGCCCTTGCGGCGAGCCGGTCATCCCATAAGCCCAATGAAGACCGGTATTAAACCATTGAGGAGAGTTCGGCGCTGCCATTTGGGTCGCCAGCATAAATCGCATTTCATCGAAAAATGCCCGCGCGTCTTCCTCAGCGTTAAAATAACCGCCTTTCCAGCCCCAATAGGTCCAACAGCCTGCTAAACGGTCGAAAACCTCCCGCGCATCATTTTCACTGCGCGTCCCTTTCCCGGACGGAATACGGCGGAAAAGCCAATCCGGTACATCATCTTCTTTGACGGGTTTGGTTTTTTGCGGAACTTCAGCGAGCCTGAAGTATTTACGGGCCAAAATATCAGCTGCAACTTGAGAGAAACTCTCAGGAACCTTAAATTCCCCGCTGTCAGACAAAACGGTCCCGTCTGCCCGGCGAAGTTCGCTGGTCACGGTTTTGAAGGCAATCCCGTCATACGGGTCGACGCCCGCAATGGTAAATTTTCGTTTTATCTGCATTTTACTCATTTTCGCCTAAAAGATAGGCGTTTCCACAGGGCCAAGCAAGAAGCGAAGTGCATATAGCCGGAAGTCAAAATTCAAGCATTAAGTTTATTTTATTTCGAATCGGCTATAAAGAACCCATGCTGAGTTACATTGTTATACCCGGCGCTATATTGGGATTACTTCTAATGGTTACCGTTTTAGCCTTAGATCATAAACGAACTGACACACCCTAATATAGCCGATTAAGACGATAACGGGGGCCGAATCTGACTTTACGGCCTGATGGGTTCTTTTGTATTTTGCTCAACCCAAATCAGTTTTTCTGTATCAAAGTTCATTTCCGCGAGCCGTTCTTCAAACTTTTGTCTGACGTCATCGGCGATTTCAGGCGTTCTTGATAGGAGCCAGAGATATTTCTTATTGTGATTGGTCACAAAGCTATATTGGTAATTCTCATCGAGTTCGAAAACCACATATGGTCCGTAAATGGGCCCGAAAAATGATACTTTCAAATGACCGACATCCGGCTCGCCTACGAAGAAGGCTTTACCTTTGGCCTCATCCCATTTGCCCTTTTTAGTATTATAGCCTCGGTTAAGAACTTTGATGCCGCCATCATCGCGGCGGGAATAATCAGCCGTCACATTGATCAGGTTTTTCTCGAAACGGTTTTCGATACGGGCAATTTCATACCATTTCCCTAAATATTTATCGGCCTGAAAATCGGCTACAG
>CALJNJ010000262.1 GCA_937981945.1 uncultured Caulobacterales bacterium
CACAGAACGGGCGTTTTAAATGCGGCCGATAAAATTCTAATGCTTGAAGACGGTCGTCAAATTGCTTTCGGACCGCGTCAGGCCGTTTACAAATTCCTGCACCAACGCAATCAGGCCAATAAACAATCAAGCGCCGCATCAGTCGGCCAAAAACCTGCGCCACTGGTTCGTCCGATCGCGGCGACACCTGAAATACGCCCCATGCCGACACCCGGCGGGATCGCAGGTTAGGGGACGATCATGACAAAATTACCACACGATAATCGTTTGACGAATACGCGGCCTTATTTGCGCCGCGGTATGCTGATCACCGGAGCTTTAGTGCTCGGTGTTGTCGGCTGGTCTTTAGTCTTTAACATCCAAAACGGTATTATCGCGCCGGGCGTTGTGACCATTGAAGGCGAAACCAAAACCGTACAGCATTTGGAAGGCGGTTCCGTTAAGCTGGTCCATGTTCGCGATGGCGATCTGGTACAAGAGGGTGATCCTCTTGTGACCCTCGATACAACGGTTCTCGCGTCCAATCAGGCCCAGTGGGAAAGACAGAAACTGGATCTGGCCGGTCAAATTGCCAGGCTGACAGCGGAAAAAAACAACCGCGCCTCCATTGCGTGGCCATTTGAATTTCGCAAGCGCACGGACAATCGTGACGTTCAGTCCATCATCAATAATCAAAAGAGTATTTTTGACGCGCGGCGCGCGGCTCTCGCGGCGTCTCATGAGCAGCTGACCCAGCGCCGGCTGCAAAACGAAAATCAGCGGGACAGTCTGCGTCAGCAAGTGGCATCTCTGCGTGAGCAATTAGGGATTATGGACGGCGAACTCGGCCGGCTGAAACGGGGCCTGGATTTAGGCGTTGTGTCGCAAATGCAATATGACAATACGGTCCGCGAACGTATTTCTCTGACCGGTCAAATTTCTACCGCAGAAACTGAATTGATGCGGCTTGAGAATTTGATCCGAGAAACGCAGTCCGGTTTTGAGCAAACCTTACAGGAGCGCGAGGAACGCATTTATACCGAACTGCGCGATTCACAGTCTGCACTGGCCGATGTCACGCAGAAGCTGGAAGCCTTGCAATATCAAATGGGTACATCGGTGATTAAATCGCCTGTTGCCGGCTTGGTTCACAATTTGCAGCTGACAACGGTCAACAGCGTGGTCAAACCGGGCGAAACTCTTTTGCAAATTGTTCCTGATGACGACACATTCAGCATTAAAGCGAGTGTCAGTCCAACGGACATTGACCAGATTTTCTCAGGTCAGGACGCTATGGTGCGTTTCTCTGCTTTCAACCAAACAACCACACCGATGGTCGCAGGTAAGGTCATCTATAAATCAGCGGATCATATTGTCGATAAATATACCGGCGAGCCTTATTTCGAGATCAAAGTTGATGTCACGCCTGAAGAATATCAGCGCCTGAAGGGGTTGACCGTACAGGCGGGCATGCCGTCTGAAGTTTATCTTCAAACGCAGAAGCGTTCTGTCGCCAGCTATCTGGTGAAGCCTGTTAAAGATGCCATGACCCGTATCGGACAATCCGAATAGTGCGCCGCGCTTTTTCCATATTTCTGGGTGCCGCTCTGCTGAGCAGTGCAAGCGCTGAAGCGCTGACCCTCAAGCAAGCTCTTGAGGCCGCCTATCAGAGCAATCCTGAGATCATGGCGTCCCGGGCGCGCCTGGCGGCGACCGGCGAAGGATATAATCTGGCTAAATCGCAAAATGATCTGACCATGGATTTGGAAGGCTTTTACGGCGCCAGTCGCCGCAATCGCTCGACGATTTTTTCAAACAGAACCATACAAGAAGAAGATGTGGGGGGGGAACTCGGCCTGTCTCTGACAAAGCCTCTTTATCAGGGTGGCCGAGTTAAGGCTTTAAAGGCGAAGTCGAAAGCTGACATAGAAGCAGCACGGCAGACCCTGAGAGCCACACAGCAAAAAGTATTTTTGGAGGCGACCACCGCCTATATTGATACTGTTTTTGACCAAGAAGTGGTTGAACTGAACCGCGAGCACATCGGTATTTTGGATGAACTCAAGCATTTAGTGGTTTCCCGCGAAGAAATTGGTATCGGGACAGAAACCGATATCTGGCGAATTCAATCCCGCTATGCCGATGTGGAAAGCGGTATTATTCAGGCCGAAACAAAGCTGGGTGTCAGTCAATCCATCTTTGAGCAGGTCATCGGTAAAAAGCCGACCAATATTAGCTGGAACCGGTCCCTAAGCGTGCCGTCAGGTCCGGAAGCGGCTCTGCGCATGGCGCGGACCAATAATCCGCAATTATTTGAAGCTCTGTCCCGTGAAGATTCTGCCAAAGCGGCGATCGATGTGGCAAAATCCGGCGACAAGCCTACTCTGGCTGTGGTCGGAAATTCCTTTATTACGGATGAGCGGATCAAAGATTTTGATAAGGTCGACGTGGACGGCGTTACGGTTGGTTTGAACCTCCGGGTCCCTTTATTGTCTGGCGGCGGAACAAGTTCGCGGGTAAGAGCGGCGAAACATGAACTGGCCGGCCGCAAATTTGAGACCGCCATGGTGGAACGCTCCATTAACTCAGCCGTTAAACAGGCATGGACCCGTTATCAGGGCGCGCAAACCGTTCGCGACTCCGTCAAAAATCGCATGGATAACTCCGCCAAAACTTATAAAAATGTCGGGATAGAATTTGATCTGGGCACGCGGACGATCTTTGATGTGGTCGACGCAGAGCAAGATTACTTATTTGCTCAGGTCCAGTATTTGGAAAGCCGCCGCGAAGCAGAGCAGGCCGCAGCAATGCTTTTGGCGTCTATGGGTATGACGGACACAATCCCCCATGTGCAGCAAGTTCTCCCGACCATCGCCAATCAAGCGACAGACAGTTCCTATGCCTCTATTGTTGAGAGCGACGCGCCTGTTGAACTGGCTCGCTCTATCCCAATTGCAGGAGCAAACAAGCCGGTCGTGCACAAAGTCGTGCCGCAAAATCCCGGTCAAGTATTTGCAAGTCAAACGCAAACGGACTCACCGGTGGATTTGGGACGACGTCTCAGAACGCGGGCCGTTCCGCGAACCATGACGGTCCCGACCACTATACAAGCACCAAAGCTGTCTTATGCGCAGGTACCGCAACCAAAGATGCAACAAGTCCCTGTCTCGCGCGCTGAAATGTTTTCATCACTCCGCGGATCAGATGCACCCGGAGATTTAGGCCGTTATGTTCGCGCACGACCTGCGCCTGTATCACGCCAAGAGATATTCCGCTCGGTTTTAGGACATGACGCGCCGTCAGCGCTTCGCCGGACTGTACCGGTCAGGCCCGCGCCCGTGATTATGCAAGCCCCGGCGCAAGTGATCGTCAGACCGGCGCCGGTCTTAAGACCAAGCGCATTTCGTCACCAGGTTGACTAAAACCACCTGATTCTCACTGATTGTTTCTTCTGACGCGCTGCCCTTCCCGGGCGGCGTTTTTCCTGTGTTTGGCCACTCATTGGCCAAATATTTATCGAAAAACACTCATTGATACTCTTTTTTCAATAAATAATTATTGAAAAACGATAATAATGAGCGTATGAGATGAAAAACCCCAAAACGGGAGAGAGCCATGACAGAGACACAACAGACAACCACGAAACTGAGCGGATTTGGCCTTTGGGGCCGGCGATTTATCGCGTTTATTCTGCCGCTTTTACTAATTGTCGGCGCTGTTGGCGGCTTTGCCGTCATGGGTCAAATGAAACCGGAGCCGGAGGAAAAAGAAGATGAAGTGAAGGCTTTGCCGGTGCTGACGGCAATGTCCGCCTCTGAAAATTTGACCTTATCCGCAACTGCGCAAGGCGAAGTACAGCCGCGATCTCAGATCAATCTTGTTCCGCAGGTAAGCGGGCGTCTGGTCTATATGTCACCTAAATTTATCGAAGGCGGAGCTTTCAATAAGGGCGATCTGCTGGCGCAGGTGGAATCCGAAGAATATGAATTGCGGGTTGTGCAGGCCAGCGCCAATATTGCTCAGGCGGAAACGTCCTTGGCACGGGAAAAATCAGAAAGTGAGATCGCCCGCAAAGATTGGGATGAGCTCGGCGACGGGTCTCCGGCGTCCGCTTTGACATTGCGCCGGCC
>CALJNJ010000263.1 GCA_937981945.1 uncultured Caulobacterales bacterium
CACTAATCCCGGCCGATGCGGACCGCTGGGGCGTCGACGTATTTCAGGATATGGAAACCGGCCTCGAAGGCTGTGACGTGGTGATGATGCTGCGCTTGCAATTGGAGCGCATGTCCGGAGCTTTTGTCCCGTCCAAGCGCGAATATTTCCATTTTTACGGTCTGGACCGGACTAAATTGGGCTATGCTAAAGACGGCGCCGTTGTCATGCACCCCGGTCCTATGAACCGGGGAGTCGAAATCAGCTCTGATGTTGCCGATGACCCGGAGATCAGCCTGATCACCCAACAGGTTGAATCAGGCGTCGCCATGCGCATGGGGATTTTACATGCCCTGTCCGATGCGCAGGATGGTGTCTCATGAGCCGGCTGACACTGACAGGCGCGCGCATTATAGACCCGGCGACGGGCTATGATGACATTGGCAATATCTGTATTGAAAACGGTCATATTTCCGCCATTGGCGCCGTTGATGTCTTCGGCGAGACTATTGACGTCGCCGGCTTGGTCGCCGCGCCCGGTCTGATTGATATGCGGGTCTCCACCGGGGAACCCGGCTCTGAGAACCGCGAAACCATTGCCACTGCCGCGAACGCCGCCGCGGCCGGCGGGGTCACCTCCGTGGTGATTATGCCCGACACAAATCCGGTCGCCGACGATATGTCGCTGATCGATTTCATTCAAAACAGAGGCCGCAGCTCTGATATTAATGTCTATGTGGCCGGCGCCCTGACCAAAGGTCTGGACGGCCGAACCATGACCGAGCTGGGTCTTATGAGCCAAACCGGCGCCGTTATGTTTTCAAACGGCAATACGCCGGTCTCCGACAGTTTAATTATGCGCCGCCTATTGGCTTACGGGGCGCGGTTTAATGCTCTGATTGCCAATCGGCCTCAGGATTTATCCTTATCGGCGGGCGCCTGCGCCCATGAGAGCGATTTCTCCGCCCGCCTGGGCCTGACCGGCGAACCGGCAGCTTCCGAGCGCATTATGATTGAACGGGATACGGCTCTGGCAGAACTGACCGGCGGCAGACTGCTCGTTGATATGATTTCATCGGCGGCGGGCGTTGATGCGGTTGCGCGCGCTAAAGCGCGGGATCTGGATATAGCCTGCTCCGTCAGCATAAATCACCTGGCGCTTAACGAAATTGACATTGGCGATTACCGGACATTTGCCAAAATCGAGCCGCCTCTGCGCGAGGAAAGCGACCGGCAGGCCTTAATCGAAGGTGTCAATGACGGCACAATTGACGTCATTGTCTCGGCCCATGATCCCCGCCCCGCCGGGCAAAAGCGCTTGCCATATGCCGAAGCGGCGCCGGGCGCCGTCGGACTTGAATTACTCCTCTCGGCAGGACTGACCCAAGTGGCTGACGGGGGTCTTGATTTAATGAAATTCTTAAAGGCCGTGACCATAAACCCGGCGGAGCTGCTGGATTTGCCGGGCGGAAGGTTGAGCCAAGGCGCGCCGGCGGATATTGTTCTGTTTGATCCTGAAAAACCTTGGGTTTGTGACAGCGATACCCTGAAATCCAAGTCCAATAACACGCCGTTTGACGATCGTCGCCTGACCGGCAAAGTCATGATGACACTGTGCGGCGGAAGAATTATTTTTAAAGCATAATTCCAATCAAGCCTTTAAATTTCTGATTGAAACCCTATCTTGAACTTTAATCGGGGTTTCAGCCTTCGGGCAAAATGATCACTGCGGAGAGAGAATATGATCAAAACATCACTTAAATATCTGTGCCTGGCCGGCGTTTGCGCCATGGCCTTGGGCGCCTGCGCCAAAAAGAAAGAGCTGTCACCTTTGGAACGGGTCGAACAGGCTTTTGACGTTGCCGCTAAATCAACCGGCGACGGCGATCCGGCCATTTGGAAAATGTCCGACGAAGATACGGATGTTTATCTCTACGGAACGGTTCATATTTTGAGACCTGAAACAAAGTGGAAAACCGATGTTTTCACCACGGCATTTGAATCTGCGGACAAACTGTATTTGGAAGCTGACTTAACCAGCCCGGAAGCCATGGCAAGCATGCAACAAGCCATGATGTCCAATGCGCAGTTCTCGGACGGACAAACCATGAAGACGGTTTTGACCGAAGAACAATACGGAAAATTATCAGCCACATTGGATAAAATGGGCGTTCCGTCAGATGCTCTCGATGGTTTCAAGCCTTGGTTTGCCTCATTGCAGCTCATGGTCGGAGCCATCACCCAAAACGGTTATGATCCGACATCCGGCGTTGATTCTCAGCTGGCAGCGGCGGCGACAAGTAACGGAAAATCGTTCGGTTATTTTGAAACCGGCGAGTTCCAAGCCAATTTATTGGCCGGCGGATCCATGGAAGATCAGGTGGAAGCCCTCATGTTCCAAATCGATACCTTAGACAAGACTCCGGAAATGCTGGATAAATTGGTCGCTGAATGGGCTGACGGCGACGTCAAAGGCCTGGGCGTTCTGATGGGCGATCCTGCCATGTTCGGCTCTGTCGACGGTTATAATGCCATGATTAAAGACCGAAATGTGGATTGGGTGCCAAAAATCGAAGCCATTTTGGACGAACCCGGCACGAAATTCGTCGCCGTTGGCGCCGGACATTTGGCCGGGCCCGACAGTGTCATCACCTTGCTCGAGAAAAAAGGCCACAAGCTGGAAGTCGTTCAGTAAAATCGGCAATATAAATTCAAAAAGAAAAAGGCGACTTATGAGCCGCCTTTTTTAATGGGATTATATTGAATGACTTAAGCGGCGCCGCGAACTCCGGGCTTAGCGGGTCGTTTGGCATCGAGCAATTTACGCGCCTGCGCATATTTGGTCTTTAAACGATTTCTCATATTGTCGTCACCGATCAGGGACGCCAATGTAATGGCGCTGCGATAAGCGGCGATGGACCGCTCAAGCGCGTCAGCATCGTCCTGCGCCTTACCCAATGTGTGAAGTGTCTCGGCCAATGCCTGACGGATTTCTGCGGTTTCCCGCGGTGTATCCTCATTGGAAAATAAGTCATCGGCGCGTTGCAGCGCATCGACGGCTTGAATGAGCGGCGACGTATCACCGGTTTCTGACGCCAACAAAATCATCTTCGCCGCCAGATCACGGTTCAGATCGGCCAATTGCCGCGTCGTCTTGCGGTATTCCCGCTTTAAATCAAATTTCTTTCGCCCTGCCACAGCAGCTGCCTCCTCTAAAAGCAGTTGATTCGTCCCACATCATAGTTAATTGAGACTTAAAATGAGAGGAAATAGAGTTAACTTACGTTAAACTTTTGTACGATTTTCTCGGCCACTTTTTCGAAGTCTTCACCCGTTTTCACCCGCCAAAACGGTATTTTGGCAGTTTTGAACAAGCCGTTCTTCAAATCATCGGCATTTTTGCTTTTGTCGGTATTATGGACTTTGCCGTCGAGCTCTATAGCAAAAACCGATTGCCCCCGCGCGTTAATCACCAAAAAATCAACATGGCGGGATTTTACCCGATTGCGCAAATGCCAGCGGATTTTCCCGTCGGAGATCGCTGATTTCACCCGAATAATGTCCTCCAGTCTGACTTTGGACATCAAAAAATAACCGGCCGGCAGCTTGTTTTGCAAGACATGGAAAAACGCCGTCTCCGACGTATTGACGAATAAGCTCGGCGCCGCCTCAAAGCTGTTAATGGTCGCCGTTGACGCCGGCTTGGTTTCGGGCGGCTCAAAATCGTCGCGGGAGCGCCGCAACCATAAGACCGCTGCGATAACCGCGACAAAAATCAGGGTGATAACCAAGTTATGACTCATATCCACAGGCAACGACTTTTTCCCCAAAACAGATTCGCTATTACTGTCATAATTGTTTAAAGAACCAAAGACGAAGATTCTAACCAGGCGCGGGGCCGACCCTGCGCCTTTCATATGACGGACGTAAGATATGGCAAATGTTGTAGTTGTCGGGTCTCAATGGGGTGATGAAGGCAAAGGCAAGATTGTCGATTGGCTCTCAAACCGCGCTGACGTTGTTGTCAGATTTCAAGGCGGCCATAATGCCGGCCACACGCTCGTAATTGACGGCGAGACCTACAAACTCAGCCTGCTCCCTTCCGGGATTGTTCGCGGCGGCAAGCTCTCGGTTATCGGGAACGGCGTTGTTTTAAATCCGTGGGCATTTCTGGATGAAGTGGAACGGATTAAGGCTCAAGGCGTTCGCATCAATGCAGAAAATCTGCAAATTTCCGAATCCGCTTCACTGATCCTTCCGGTCCATTCAGAGCTGGACGGCATTCGCGAAAATCGCGCCGACGGCATCAAGATCGGCACGACAAAACGGGGCATCGGTCCGGCCTATGAAGACAAAGTTGCCCGCCGCGCCATTCGAGTCTGTGATCTGGCGGATCCCGATAATTTGCTGGCCCGCGTTGAGAACCTTCTTCATCACCATAACGCCCTGCGCCAAGGATTGGGCCAAAAGCCCTTTGACGCTGACGAGCTGCATAAATCTCTGCTCGAAGTTGCGCCGAAAATTTTACCGTTTATGTCGCCGGTCTGGAAAACTCTGGATGATGCGGTTCGGGCCGAAAAGCGCATTTTATTTGAAGGCGCTCAGGGCGCCATGCTCGATATTGATCACGGGACATATCCGTTTGTCACCAGCTCCAATACGGTTGCAGGACAAGCGGCCGCCGGCGCCGGCATGGGGCCGGGCGCGCTGAATTTTGTTTTGGGGATCACCAAAGCCTACACCACACGCGTTGGCGAGGGTCCTTTCCCAACGGAATTGACTGACGATATCGGCCGCCGTTTGGGCGAGCGCGGACATGAATTTGGAACCGTGACCGGCCGCCAACGCCGATGCGGTTGGTTTGACGCCTGTATGGTCAGCCAAGCCATTATCACCGGCGGCATATCCGGGATCGCTTTGACCAAGCTGGACGTATTGGACGGTCTGGAAGAAATTAAAATCTGTACCGGCTACCGCCTGAACGGAAAAATTGTGCGCCATTTACCGGCCGGCATTACCAATCAAGCCGGCGTGGAGCCAATATACGAAACCATGCCGGGCTGGTCCGGATCAACCCGCGGCGCGCGCAGCTGGGCGGAACTGCCGGCTGAAGCCGTCAAATATGTTCGCCACGTCGAAGAATTGATCGGATGCCCTGTTGCTATGGTGTCCACCAGCCCCGAGCGCGAAGACGTCATTTTAATGCGCGATCCGTTTAAAGCGTAAGATCTGCAATGACACAATGGACCCTCGATACGCAGACTTTGCCTAAGGGCGCTGTGCTGATTGTCGGGGCCGGACTGGCCGGACTTTACACGGCGCTGAAACTCGCGCCCAGACCGGTCTATATATTGACCTCCCGCCGATCGGAAAAAGGCGCGGCCTCCGCCTGGGCTCAAGGAGGTATTGCCGCAGCCTTACATCCTGACGATTCTCCCGAATCCCATGCTCGCGATACAATCGCCGCAGGCGACGGCTTGGTTGATCCTGAGATTGCTCGTATTTTATCGGAAGAAGGCCCCGACCGCGTGCGCGATTTGGCCGCTTTGGGCGTACCGTTTGACCGCAAAGATGACGGCAGTCTCTATCTGTCACTGGAAGCGGCCCATTCCATGGCGCGGGTTGCCCGGGTGAAAGGCGATACGGCCGGACGCGAAATTATCAAAGTCATGGTGCAGCATGCCCGAAGTGCCGATCATATTACCCCGCTCATCGGCTGGCGCGCCGAAAGCTTGATCCCTGACGGACACGGCGGTATCGCCGGGGCATTGGCCCGCCGGGATGACGGCGCCATGCTCGGCGTCGAGGCGGATATGACCGTGCTCGCCACCGGCGGCGTCGGCGGACTATTTGCGGTCACCACAAACCCGAAAACAGCCCGGGGCGATTCTTTGGGAATGGCCGCCGTCATGGGCGCAGAAATGCGCGATATGGAATTTGTGCAGTTCCATCCGACCGCGATTGATATCGGACGTGACCCTGCTCCTCTCGCCACTGAAGCCCTTCGCGGTGACGGTGCCGTCTTGATCAATTCCACCGGCAAACGGTTTATGACCCGCTACCATGCAGACGGAGAGCTTGCCCCCCGTGATGACGTGGCTCGGGCGATATTTGCGGAAATTCAAGCAGGCCGCGGGCCTATGCTGGATTGCCGCGAAGCTGTCGGTGATCATTTCCCTGACCATTTCCCAACAGTCTTTGAGGCTTGCCGGAGCGCCGGTATTGACCCGCGCAAGCAAGCTATTCCTGTGGCGCCGGCGGTCCATTATCATATGGGCGGCGTGGCCACGGACAGTTACGGCCGCACATCTTTATCCGGTCTTTTAGCCGTGGGCGAATGCTCGGCGACCGGTCTGCACGGCGCCAACCGCCTGGCCAGTAATTCCCTTCTCGAAGCTATCGTGTTTGGCGGACGGGCAGCTCAAATGATTTTGGACAGCGAGCTCAGCCCCAAAAAAGCCGACAAGATAAAATCGCAGCCCTGGCTGTCGATCACACCGGAAATATCTCAAACATTACGGACGGGCATGACTGAATTTTGCGGCGTGCGCCGACAATCAAAAGGCCTGAACCTTCTTCTTGGCCGGATTGATGATTTGATTGAACGGGTCGGACGGGCCAATCCTTTAATTGCCTCACGATTGATTGTCGCCTCTGCCATTGCCCGCGAAGAAAGCCGCGGCGGACATTTCAGAGACGATTACCCGGATATGGCGCAGCCCAGCTTTTCATCCTATATAACTTACGACATGCTTGATTGAACGGGATAAGACATGCCTGATTTACCACTATTGCCGCCAAGTGTGATTGAACCGATCATAAAGCTGGCGCTGAACGAAGATTTCGGCACGGCCGGGGACGTCACGGCCAATTTATTGGTCCCGGCCGAAGAAACTGCCCATCTCTATTTCAAATCAAGAGACACAGGCGTTATCGCCGGAATGCAAGCAGCTCAAATGACCTATTCCATGGTCGATCCGTCCGCAAAATTTATGATCCGAAAGGGTGACGGCAGCCGCGTTAAATCAGGCGATGTGGTTGCGGAAATCAGCGGGCCGGTCCGTGCATTATTGATGGCGGAAAGAACAGCTTTGAATT
The DNA here is from genome assembly GCA_937981945.1 of uncultured Caulobacterales bacterium. Taxonomy (GTDB): domain Bacteria; phylum Pseudomonadota; class Alphaproteobacteria; order Caulobacterales; family Maricaulaceae; genus JACOMS01. The sequence goes on from CALJNJ010000263.1 coordinate 7,078, forward strand.
TCCTGGGCCGGCTCTCCGGCGTTGCGACTTTAACGTCTCAATATGCAGATTTAATTGCTCATACCAAAGCCCGCGTCGCCGCGACCCGTAAAACCACGCCCGGCCTGCGCGCCCTTGAAAAACGCGCCGTTTTAGCCGGCGGCGGCGCAACGCACCGGCAGTCATTGTCAGATGCGATCATGATCAAAGACAATCACATTGCCTTGGCGGGCGGCATTGAAAATGCGCTCTCCCAAATCATGGCCGGCGCCGATCATATGGTCCGCGTCAGTGTCGAGGTCGATACGTTGAAACAGCTTGAAAAAGCCCTTCCCTTTGCGCCTCATGTGGTGCTGCTGGACAATATGGGACCTGACACATTGCGAAAGGCCGTCAAATTAGTGGAACATTTCGAGGGACCGAAACCTGTGCTGGAAGCCTCCGGCGGTGTCAATCTGAGTACGGTCAAAGCCATTGCCGAAACGGGCATTGATATTGTTTCCGTCGGCGCACTGACCCATTCAGCCATTAACTTCGATATTGGGCTGGACGCGGAATAATTCATAAGCTTGCGGCCGCGTTAACCAACCTTGTGGTTTTGTAACTTTATCTCATAAGGCTAAATTGGTATAGAATCATATGCGGTCCGCGATCGTCCCAATGCTCATTCTTTTGACCCCCCAAATTGGGATGGCCGCGGATCTTTTTGATCCCCCCATCGGCACTTATAAGACGCTCACCGTACAGGATTTTGACGCTTGCGATACTGTTTGCAATGACGACGCGGTTTGCCGCGGCTACCAAGCCGTTCAGCCCGATACCGGCGCGCAGGTTATCTGCTTTTTGAATGACGGCCTTTCACCGGGGTCCGATTTTGAGATCAAACCGCCGGAACCACCGGATTTCGGCATTATCCTAACCGAATTCAACCAATACCGCGCCCAATATGGCCTGCCCCCCGTGGTTTATAATGATAAATTACAGGCCGCCAGCAAACGGCACGCTGATGATATGGCCGTCAACAGCTTCTTGGCCCATTACGGCTCTGACGGGTCGTCCCCCGGCGACCGCGTACAGGAAGCCTCTTATTATCCGTCGATAGCAGCGGAAAATGCCGCCGCCGGGCAAAACAGCTGGGCGCAAGTCTTTAAGGGCTGGAAAAACAGCGAAGGGCATAATGATAATTTGCTGCGCAATGACGTCACGGATTTCGGCATTGCGGTCGCCTATAATCCTCAATCCGAAGATTTGTATTATTGGGCAATGATTGTCGCAGCGCCCTTAGATGAGCCATTTTCACCTTTGGTTTACCCTGATCCCGGTTAATTGAGACACTGATCGTGTTTTGTGGTATCAAATTGCCGGGGGAACGTAATGGGGCGCATTATGAATTCCGAAAATCCTGACCGCGTAACGCGAGTCATCAGACATATATTATCCAGCTACCCGGATCGGGCGGCGGATATCACGCACACGCTGGAAGCTATCCAAAATGCGATGGCATCATTG
>CALJNJ010000264.1 GCA_937981945.1 uncultured Caulobacterales bacterium
CGCCCAATAAGGAAGCTCATAAACACTAAATCCAAAAGGCATTTGGGTGACGGGGCCGATCACCCATACGGCAACAACGGCGCAAATACCCAGCATGAGAAATTTAAACTTGGCGGAGATATCAAAAATATCGTCGGAAAAACCCAAAATTCCCACAGCCCAAATCAAAGACAAAATCTGCCCAAACTCAGCGCTCAGCAGACCGGACGCGCCCCAAACCAAACCGGCACCGCCAAGCGCTGCTAAAATCCCTAATCCGCCGCCCGTCGGCGTAATCCGTTCATGACTCGATCGCTCGCCGGGAATATCTCCCAAGCCCGCGAATACCGCAAACCCGCCAATGGCCAGAGACAAGCTCATGGCCAGAATCAAGACTTCCCAAATCGTCATGGTTCATCCCCTAACATGACGGGCTGCACCCACCAATGGGGACGGGTATTTTGCCAAAGCGATAAAAGCTCTGTCTGCGCGGCGGCGGCCTCCTCCGGGGTTTTATAGACGACCACAAAAGTTGCGCCTGATCCTGACATGCGCAGTAATTGCTTTTGCGACACAAAATCCAAATCATCCTCAAACCCTGTCAGCTCAGGATTTGAAACCAATGCCTCCAGATCATTTCTGCCCTGCCGGGCCCAATCCAAGAGATCGTTTGCGGCAGGCTGCGGCGCCGGGTGCTCCGGCGGATCCGTGCTGTCGAACGCCTTGAAAACGGTTTTCGTACTGACCTTAAAATTTGGGTTTATCAAAAGCGCGGGAAGCTGACCTTTGCCGGGCTGAAAATCCAGTTTTTCGCCAATGCCTGACATGACGCAGGTTTGGGAGTGCAAACACACCGGCACATCCGCGCCCAATGAAACAGCTATTTCTTGCCATTTCTCATCATTGAGCAAGGCGTAATTTTTCAAAAGCCTCAGAGCCGCCGCCGCGTCTGCGCTTCCGCCGCCTATGCCCGAAGCTAATGGCAGGTTTTTCACCAAATGAAATTTGAGCGCCGGTAATTGAGCGTGCGCCGCAACCGCGTCATAGGCTCTTAAAACCAGGTTTGACCGGTCTGTTTCAAGCCCGTTTGCAAACGGTCCCGACACGGACAAACTTGTTTGCGCAGATGTCTCACAATTCAGTTCATCGCCGTAATCGGCAAACACCACCAGGCTTGATAAGGGGTGATAGCCAAAGTACCGGGAGCTCCGATCAGAAACGAGCCGTCCCACATGAAGCGTAAGATTGACTTTAGCGCGCGCCGTTTCGCTGAACATTTGCCTAATTGCTGATGGCTGCTGACAGGCCGCCGCGAAGCTTGGCCTCTATATTGCGGCGTTCTTCATCCGTTGGGTCATATTCCAAGGCGCGTTTCCACTGGAAACCGGCTTCGCGGAAACGACCAAGCTTCCAATAAACATCTCCCAAATGATCCACAATGGTTGCGCTGTCAGGTGTCAGCTCGACGGCTTTTTCCAGATTTTTGCGCGCCTCACTATAACGGCCGAGCTTATAATGCGCCCAGCCCAAACTATCGATTATGGCGCCGCTTTCGGGCTCCAATTCCACCGCTTTTTCGATCATGTCAAAAGCTTCGGTGAGATTTTCATTTCGGTCGACCCAAGTATAGCCAAGATAGTTTAAAGCATCGGCATTATCAGGTTCGATCTCCAGCACGCGCTGAAAATCCGTCACCGCTTTATCCCATTGTTTTTCACGCTCATAACAAACGGCTCTGAAATAGAGGGGCTGAATATTGTCCTTAATGTCCTCATCACTCATGGAATTGACAAGTTCATCATAAATCGGAAGCGCCTCTTTATAGTTCTCCCGAATGAGGCGCGCGCGCCCAAGGGCTTCACGGGTCGTCAAACTAGGATATTGACTGTTCGTCTCTTCGAGGATTTTCAGCGCCGTATTATCTTCATCCCGGTCAAAGAAAATATTGGCTTCCGACAAACGGGCCGAAACTGCATAAGCCGAGTTCGGATCAACGGAACGGTACAGCTCCAATGCTTCGTCTTGGCGTGAATCCTCAATCAGGGCCGCGAGCCAAATTTTTGATTTGTCATTATCCGGTGACAAGGTCAGGGCTGTGCGAATGTAAACTTCCGCCACGTCAAAAGCGCGGTTTCTCAGGAAGAAGCCATACGCCGCTTCGGTCAAAGCCCAAGCGGCTTCATCCTGCGGGCTTAAATTTTCCGGAACCGGCTGGCCGGCTTCCAGTGCTTTCAAATAGGTTTTGACGGGACCGGATTCAAAACTGCCGTTTTCCTCTTCAAATTTCTTAAGGCTTTCGGCGGCTTTTTCAATTTGCCCCAGATCGGAATAGAGACGGGCTCTTGAAAGGGCCGTTTCCGTAGGCGCGACGCCCGATGCCAGTGCCAGAGTATAACTCTCTTCTGCTTCCGCCAGATTAAACTCTTCGCCTGAGTAATCGCCGCTCGGCGCGCCCATATTGGCTTGCATGACCCGGCCCAGAACCTGGAAATAAGCACCGCCCGGCAATCCGTCCAAAGTCGTGCCGCCCGCGGAACTGTCGCCCAGCGCCGATTGCGACCAAGCTTTCATGACATCCATCATGATTTTGACCGTCAAATCCGAGGTTTCGAGATCAAATTGATTAATGGCGGCAGCGTAATTTTTATCGGCGAATGATTTGGTCCCCAAGACAGCCCGAGACATGGGTTCATTGGGGTGATAGCGCAAAATATCGCGGGCCAAGCGTCTGGATTTATCGGTTTCTCCGGCCGTTACGGCGGCGGTGACGGCGCGGCGCGCCACGCCAATATCCGTTTTATCTTCCGCAAAGGCACGGCCATAATATTCCGACCGGTTCTCAGCATCATCAATGTAATTGGTGTAACTGCCGATGAGGTAATCCGCAAAAAGCCGCGATTCCTTGCTGGTCGTGACATCCGAGCTTTTGGACGTCGTCGTTGTGGTCGCGCAGCCGGCGCAAAGCGCCAGAGCGGCTGCGGATAAAAAGAAATGTTTGATCATGGGACCTTATTACATATTCGGATAGTTAGGGCCACCCGCACCTTCAGGTACGCACCACACGATATTTTTGGCCGGATCTTTAATATCGCAAGTCTTGCAGTGGACACAATTTTGCGCATTGATCTGGAAACGCGGATTGGAACCGTCATCGTCACGCAGGACTTCATAGACGCCGGCCGGGCAATAACGCTGGGCCGGTTCATCATAGTCCGGAAGATTAGCCGCGATCGGAATACTCTCATCAATTAAGCGCAAATGAGACGGCTGCTCTTCGCCGTGATTGGTCGCCGAAAAACTGACATTGGTCAGACGGTCAAACGACAAAACTCCGTCGGGCTTGGGATAGTCGATCTTTTTATAATCGGCGGCTTTTCCGGTTGATTCGGCGTCCGATTTTCCGTGTTTCCATGTTCCCAGAATATTGAATTTGAACAGGCTGGCCACCCACATATCCAATCCGCCGAGCATCATGCCGATCAGCGGACCGAATTTGCCGTTAATCGGCGCGACATTTTTAACCGCTTTCAAATCCTGACCGACAGGTCCGGTTCGCAGTTCATGATCATAATCATCCAGAACATCGCTTGAGCGGCCCGCCTTAAGCGCAGCATAGGCGGCCTCAGCCGCTGATTTGCCGGACAGCATAGCGTTGTGGTTACCTTTGATCCGCGGCAAGTTCACCAGACCGGCAGAACAACCGAGCAAACATCCGCCCGGAAAGGCTGATTTCGGAATGGATTGGTAACCGCCTTTGGTCACAACCCGCGCGCCATAAGCCACGCGTTTTCCGCCTTCCAGAACTTTGGCAATCTCAGGGTGGTGCTTCCAGCGCTGAAATTCACCATAAGGATAGAGATGCGGATTTTTGTAATTCAGATCGACAATATATCCCACATAAACCTGGTTATTTTCCAAGTGATACATGAATGACCCGCCGCCGGCGCGCCAGCCCAATGGCCAGCCCAAAGTATGGGTGACTTCGCCCTCATTGTGATTTTCCGGTTTAACGTCCCAAATTTCCTTCATGCCCAAGCCGAATTTCGGCACATCGGAATATTCATCCAGATTATATTTCTCGGTGACCATTTTGGACAAAGACCCGCGCGCGCCTTCGGACAAGAAAACATATTTCCCGTGCAGTTCCATTCCCGGTTCATAATTCGGGCCTTTTGAGCCGTCTTTTTCATATCCGAATTCACCGGCCACAACGCCTTTGACTTCACCGTCCGCGCCGTAAACAAGATCGGAACACGCCATGCCCGGGAAAATCTCAACGCCCAAGCCTTCGGCCTGTTCGGCCATCCAGCGGCAAACATTGCCCATAGAAACAATATAATTGCCGTGATTATTCATCAAAGGCGGCAGAACCAAATTTGGGATGCGAAGAGCGCCGCTTGGCCCCATCAGTAAAAACCGGTCAGAGGTCACCTCGGTTTTAATCGGCGCGCCTTTTTCTTTCCAGTCCGGAATAAGAGCATCAAGTCCGCACGGATCGATCACGGCACCTGACAGAATATGAGCCCCGACTTCCGAGCCCTTTTCCAGAACAACCACGGACACATCGTCCCCGCCCAGCTGTTTCAGACGTATGGCTGCGGACAGTCCGGCAGGGCCGGCGCCGACAATTACCACGTCATATTCCATGCTTTCGCGCTCTACCGCTTCAGACATATCTACCTCTTTGTGCTTTTATTCTCTTTTCAAATACCCGGATCGGGCGTAATTCCTAAACCTGAATTAGACGTTAGCATGGCAAGGGTAAAGGGATTCATTGCCGCGCTTGCCGAACTATTAAGACATATAATATGAGCGAAACCTTAAACCTTGGCTGGGAAGAATGGGCGGCTTTGCCTGACCTGTCTTTGCCGGCGATCAAAACCAAGATCGATACCGGTGCCCGTACGTCGGCCCTGCACGCGATTGCCATTGAGCCGTTTGGCACGGAAAAAAATCCGCAAGTGCGTTTTATTATGCATCCGGACCCGGATGATCCGACCATTGAGGTTATTTGCTCGGCCAAAGTCGTCGACCGGCGCATGGTGACATCATCAAACGGCGTTGCCGAGAGCCGTTATGTCATTCGCACAAATATAGAAATCGGCGGCCATACATGGCCTGTAGACGTTTCTTTGACCAATCGGGAGACCATGGGTTACCGCATGCTGATCGGCCGGTCGGCTTTGCGCAAAGGCGTCTCCGTCACGCCCGGGAAATCATTTCTGCAGCCCCTGCTCAATTATGATTTATATAAAAAGCGATATCGCAAAGGCGGACAACCGCCTCGCCCCTTGCGAATCGGCATTTTGACCCAAGAACCCCGAAATTATTCCAATACGCGCATGATCGAAGCCGCCGAGGCCCGCGGCCATGTGATTGAGACCATAACGACCAGCCGGTGTTTCATGGCCATTAATAACCAACAGCCGGAAGTTCACTATGACGGAACGGCCCTGCCGCGCTATGATGCCATCATCCCGCGCATCGGGTCCAAGATCACTTTTTACGGAATGGCGGTCGTTCGCCAATTTGAAAGCATGGGCGTTTATTGCCTTAATCCGGCGGCGGCCATCGGCAATTCGCGGGACAAGCTGCTCGCCCATCAAGTCTTATCCCAATATAAGCTCGGCATGCCCAATACGGCTTTTGCGCGCTCGTCCCGAGATACGCAGGGAATTATTGACTTGGTCGGCGGCGCGCCCGTGGTGGTGAAGCTCTTGGAGAGCACACAAGGCAAAGGCGTGATCTTAGCGGAAACCCGCAAAGCGGCCACGGCGCTGGTGGATGCGTTTCGCGGCCTGGACGCGCACTTTTTGGTTCAGGAATTTGTCAAAGAAGCCAAAGGCAGTGACATTCGCTGTTTTGTGGTCGACGGCATCGTTGTCGGATCCATGATGCGAACGGCCAAAGCCGGCGAGTTTCGGTCCAATATTCATCAAGGCGGCACTGCCAAAAAAATCCGTCTGACCAAAGAAGAACGCGTTACGGCGGTTAAAGCTGCGAAAGCTCTGCGTCTCAATGTGGCGGGCGTCGATATTCTTCGCAGTGATACCGGACCGAAAATTTTGGAAGTTAACTCATCCCCCGGCCTGAAAGGCATTGAACAGGCAACCGGAAAAGATATCGCGACAAACATCATTCAGTGTATTGAAAACAATGTGGGAACCGTGTTTCATAGTCCGGTGAAAAAGGCGCGGAAACGCGCAAAGAAAAAAGCTTAAAGAGGTAAGGTGGAACGGTCACTGGACGCATTGCTATCCTGGTGGGAACTCTCCGGCGTTGATGTCCCGGAGGTCACGGCAAATGCTGCGCGCAAACCGCGCCCGAAGGCTGAACCTGTCAAAGCGCCAAAACCCGAAAAGCCGGCCGAACAAAAGGCGCCGCTTCCAGATCAAATAAAGCGCGTTGAAAATGCGAAAACGGCGGCAAGCGGCGCGGCAAATCTCGACGCGCTGAGGACGGCCATGTCAAATTTTGACGCCGGTGAAATTAGCGATCATGCCAGACAAGCCGTCTTTTCCAGGGGCAATCCTGACGCCGATATTATGATCATCGGCGAAGCCCCCGGACGCGATGAAGATATTCAAGGCAAACCCTTTGTGGGCAAATCCGGTCAATTTCTGGATAAAATATTTGCCTCGATCGGTTTGAACGAAGATAATTTTTACATCACAAATGTCATTAATTGGCGGCCGCCCGGCAATCGTAATCCGACCGCGGAAGAGATCGAAATCTGCCGCCCGTTTCTGCAAAAACATATTGCCCTCATTGAGCCGAAAATCATTGTTTTAGTAGGCGGAATTTCTTTCACGGCTCTGACCGGCGGCAGCGGTATTATGAAAAATCGCGGCCAATGGACCGGTCTGACCATTGACGAAAAAGACATCCCCGCCCTACCGGTTTATCACCCGGCTTTTCTGCTAAGAAGACCGGAACTCAAAAAAGATATGTGGCATGACATGCTCTCCTTAAGAGCAAAAATTGCGGAACTGACATGAAGACCATAGGCGGACGACAATTTTGGGGCGATGTCTATTATTTTCAGGGCTATCGCATCCAGCAAAATATCGTAACCCGGCATTATCGGTTACTGAATCCTGACGATATTCGTTTGGCATTCGGGAAGTACGAAACCTGTATCGGGAAGATGAAAAAAATTCGTCTTAAGCGCAATTTGTCAGCCATGACGGGGAAAGCCGTTATTTTGGTTCACGGCATTATGCGCTCGTCAAAATCCTTTGGCCCGCTGGAGAAAAAACTGCGCGAAAACGGCTATCTGGTTTTCGGCTTTGACTATCCCAGTACGCGGATCCCCATCACGGAATCTGCTGAATATTTACGCCGCTGTATTGAATCGCTGGAAGGCATTTCCGAAATCAGTTTGATTGTTCATTCCATGGGCGGATTAGTGGTTCGAAGCATGCTCATGCATAATACGGATCCGCGGATCAAACGCATGGTCATGATGGGCGTTCCCAATAAGGGCGCCGTGCCGGCAGATTTACTCAAAGACAATCCGCTGTTTAAAACCTTTCTCGGACCTGCCGGGCAACAACTTGGCACAAAAGACGGCCTGATCCCAAGTCTGCCGGTTCCTGAGTTTGAATTTGGCGTTTTGGCCGGGGGCAAAGGGGATAAAAAAGGCTATAATCCTTTACTGCCGGGTGATGATGACGGCACGGTCTCTGTCGCCAGCACGCGCCTGGAAGGCGCATCCGATTTTATGATGGAACCGATCCTGCATTCATTTTTGATGTTTAATGAAAAATGCGTGGATGCGACCATGAACTTTCTCGAACACGGCAAGTTTAGAGCTGACGCCCCGGCGCAGCCCATTCCTCAAGACTAAAAATACGGAGAAATTATGTCTCGTTTGATCCATTCTTTTTTGATGGCCGGCGCTCTGTCTTTGGCCGCTTGCGGTTCCAAAGAGGCTCCGAAACCGGAACCGAAAATCGAGACCCCCAAAGAGGAACCCGAAGATTTGGGATCCCTGGTTTCCGTTAAAAAACTGACCGACGGAGTTTGGATCCATACATCGTCAAAAGCACTGCCGGGCGCAGGTGTCCTGCCGTCCAACGGACTGGCTGTCGCTGACGGTGACGGTCTTATTTTGGTGGACACGGCGTGGGGCGAATTGGCCACACAGGAGCTCGCCAAAAAGCTGAAAAAAGAAACCGGCAAAGACATCACCAAAGTGGTGATCACACATTTTCATTATGACCGCCTGGCCGGCGTTGACTGGCTCGAAGATCAAGGCGCGACCGTTTACACACATCCGGATACGCCGGGCCTGAGCTTGCCTTTGGGGACGCCCGTGCCGAACACAACCGTGCCGGAATTATCGGAAATCGGTGCCCGCACCAATATCGGCCCCATTGAGATATCTTTTCCGGGTCCGGCCCACACATCCGATAATTTAATGGTTTGGGTCAAAGAGCCCAAACTGCTGTTTGGCGGCTGCGCGGTGCGCGCCGATCATCACAAAAGCCTCGGTAATCTGGCCCATGCTGACCTGTCCAATTGGGGGAAATCCATCGCTTGGGCCAAAACCACTTATGGCGATGCGCGCATGGTGGTCCCGAGCCACGGCAATCCGGCCGGCGCTGAATTACTGGTTCACACTATGGCTTTGGTGGAAAAAACCGTCAAAGAGACTAAAGACTAATCTCCTCTGACGGCCTTTAACGCCGCCAGATTATCAACGTCGATTAAGGTTCTCAGCTTTACAATATCCCCGCTGAAATTTCGGGATATATCCGACAGGGTCGCGTCGCTTGACCAGCGCACATTTTCAAATTTTGAAGGGCTGACCGGCCCGCAAGCCCCCATGAGCCAAAACCCGCCATCATCGGCCGGACCGAACACCGCCCGGCCGGGCTTGATGGCCCGAAAGGCCGCGCCGATATCAGCG
>CALJNJ010000265.1 GCA_937981945.1 uncultured Caulobacterales bacterium
AGTTTTACGCCCATTACGTTTCAGAGCTATCAAATTGATTTGTCCGATATTGTCGCCATGGACCGCAATTTGCGCTTCAAAGCCTCCGACAAGTTCTTGCATGAATTATTCTTTCCCTCGGTTACCGAAAAAGCCAATAAATTCATTTACAAAATGATCACCGCAGAAGGTCATGCCAGGCTGGCTACCCCCCTCTATAATTTGGCGTTAGCATTATTGGCGCTCGCCTTTTTAGTGCGTGGTCAGTTCAGGCGAATGGGATATGGCGGGCGCATCGCCGTTTGCGCCTTTACCGGTTTCTTTATCCGAATGGCCGGCTTCGGCGTAGCGTCAGCGGCGGAAACCAATCTGAGCCTAAACCCTTTTCAATACATCGTCCCGCTCACGGTGATTGCGGTCTGTTTGTGGTATCTTCTCAACCGCAACAAAGCAGGCAGTTTTAAACGCATGATAAAACGCTCACCTCAACAGGCGAGCTCATGAAGGTCCTGAACTTATACATCGCCAAACAGGCCTTAAAAGGAATCGCGGTCGCCTTTATCATCGTCATTGCTTTGATCATGCTGATCGATTTTGTCGAAAGCACACGAACGCTCGGCGCCGACGCCAATCTGAATGCCGGTCAGGTTTTAATGATGACCGCCCTCAAAACCCCGCAGCTCATTGAACAAACCGTCCCCTTCGTGGTTTTGTTCGGTTTGATGGGCGCCTTATACGGCATGAACAGACGCAGTGAGCTTATTGTCATGCGGGCATCAGGCTTGTCAGCTTGGCGGTTTTTACGGCCGGCTATGATCCCGGTGATTGCAATCGGAGTATTGTGGTCACTTGCCGTCAATCCGCTGGCGACCATGGCCATGGGTAATTACGAAAACCTCAAAGATAAATATTTGGGCGACGCCGGAACTGTTTCGGAACAATCTATCTGGCTGCGCGAAGGCACGGAGTTTGAACAAACCGTCATTTACGCGCCCCGGTTCAATATGATCGAACGGACTTTATACGAGGCCGAATTTACGGTTTTTGAACCTGATGAGCTGGGTGACCTTGTGTTTGCCAGGCGCTTTGATGCCAAAGAAGCCAAGCTCCTTCCGGGCGGCTATTGGCAATTAAGCGATGTTTTGGAAAACACCACAAACGGCCGGCAGCAAATCAATCAAGCGGTTGCGCTGCCCACGACGATTAAACCCAAAAACTTGCAGGAATCGCAGACCGGCGCCGGCTTGTCGCCCGTTTGGGCGCTGCCGGGGGAAATTCGAGCGCTGAAACAGGCCGGGTTTTCCAGTAAAGAGCCGGAAATACGGCTGCACAAATTATTGTCCCTGCCCCTCACCCTTTTGGCCATGAGTGTGATTGCAGCCGCCGTCTCAATGCGCCTTACTCGGGAAGGCGGAACTTTACGCTTTATGCTGAGCGGCGCCGTTGTCGGCTTTGGCGTGTTTTTTATCGAAAATATGATTCGCGCTTTTGGCGAAGCCGGGGCCGTTCCCGTTAAAACAGCCGTTTGGGTCATTCCGGCGCTGGTTTTAGTGTGCGGAATGGCTTACCTGTCGCGTATTGAAGACGGCTGAGGTGTGACCGTTTTTTAATTATTTGGTACCATAGAATAAATGTTATCCTGAATTGAACTTGCGGCGAATATGAGTATAGTCCCGCGCAAATTGGAACAGGTTTAAATATGAGACGAATTCATCTCAAAACTGCCATTCTGGCCGGAACAGCTTTACTGGCTGCTTTTGTGACATCAGCGCCCGCTTTGGCGCAAACCAGTCACGGCATTGCCGCCGTGGTCAATGATGACATTGTGACCAGCCATGACCTGCGGCAGCGGGTCTTGTTTATGATGGCCACAACCGGCGTTGAGCGAACCGAAGAGTCACTTGCCAGGGTGCAGGCTCAGGCATTGCGCAATCTGGTTGATGAAAAACTTCAAATTCAAGAAGCCCAAAAATACGAGCAAGAAATTTCAGATGAAGAAATTTCACGTTCCGTGGCGCGGTTAATCGGTCGAAACGGATTGGACCCGCAAGAGGTCGCGCAAAGACTGGCCTCTGCGGGCATTTCGCTCAATACGCTTCGCGGTCAGGTGGAATCTGAAATCGCCTGGCAACGCATTGTGAACGGCTTGTTCGGGTCGCGTATTCGTATCAGCGATGCGCAGATCAATGAAACCCTGAACCGTCTGACAGCCAATGCGTCCAAGCCGAGCTTTAACGTGGCAGAGATTTACATTGAAGGTACGCCTGATATTGGCGGTATGGACGGCGCTATGGAAGGCGCCAATGCCATGATCGCGCAAATCGCTCAAGGCGCGCCCTTTCCCGCTTTAGCGCAGCAGTTTTCATCAGCGCCGTCTGCCGCCAAAGGCGGCGTAATCGGATGGGTCCGCCAAGGCGAACTTCGCCCCGAGCTTGATGCGGCCTTGGTTCAAATGCAAAAAGGCGCGGTATCCGAGCCCATCCAAGTACCGGGCGGCGTCTATGTATTGGCACTGATCGACACTAAGGTCTCAGAAACCGACACGCTCTACAAATTGAAGCAGGTCAATTATCTGGCCGAAACTCAAGATGAAAAAGACGCGGCAAAAGGAAAGTTATTGGCCCTTAAAGGCGAGCTTACATCCTGCGAAACTCTAACCTCTGATGCCGAAGCGCATCCGGACTTACGCTCCGCTGATATGGGCGAGCTAAAGGCCTCTGAATTGGCCGAAGCCATTTTGGATAAACTGTCAGATACAGATGTCGGCGCGTTGAGTGACCCGATTGAGACGCCCAATGGCGTGGCATCCATTTTGATTTGTGACCGAACCGCCAGCGGAACCGAAATTCCAACCCGCGACGAGATCGAAGATCGACTGATGGACCAACAATTAGCTCAAGCGTCTAAACGCCACCTGCGCGATATCCGGCGCCAGGCATCGATTATTGTTCGCTAATTCGTGAGCGCGCCGCTGCTTTTGACGGCCGGTGATCCGGCCGGCATCGGCCCTGAGATTACGGTCAAAGCCTGGGATCATTACCGCGCAAGCGGTGAGGTTTTCGCCGTTATCGG
>CALJNJ010000266.1 GCA_937981945.1 uncultured Caulobacterales bacterium
TATTATTCCACCTCAGCTTTCGCGCCAAAGCATTATCCGAAATCAGTTATTGATTATGCCAATAGCCGCGGCGCAGATAAAATTATTTATGCCGGATATTTTCCGATGGGCCTTAGTCTTGACCGCATATTTAGTGACATGGACAAGGTTCCGTTCAAGGATGACGTCTGGCCAAAATTTTTACGAGACAATGCCAAGAAAGTGTTTGGGGTATAATTGAGCGACCATATCCTCATATCCCATGACGGACCGGTCACCCGGATCACGCTCAACCGTCCCAAATCCATGAACGCAATTACGCCTGATATGCATAACGCTCTGGACCGGGCTTTTGACAACTTCGCCGCTGACAACTCGCAGCGTATCGCGGTCGTGACGGGCGCAGGTGATCGCGCTTTTTGCGCAGGCAGTGATTTGAAATCCGGCCTCGGCAAAGATTATCCCAAGGGCGGATACGCCGGAATTGGCAATCGATTTGATCTCAATAAGCCGGTCATCGCCATGGTGAACGGTATCGCCCTTGGCGGAGGATTTGAACTTGCGCTGGCCTGCGATTTGATCATTGCGTCATCAAAAGCCAGCTTCGGGCTACCGGAGCCGTTAGTCGGCGCTGTAGCACTTGGCGGCGGACTTCACAGGCTGCCCCGGCAAATCGGATTGAAGCCGGCCATGGATATGATCCTGACGTCACGCAAAGTCAGCGCGAAAAAGGGCAAGAAGCTGGGCTTTGTCAACGAAGTGACAGCGCCGGAAGAACTCGAGCAAACAGTTGCCGTCTATTGCGACATGATTTTAAAAGGCGCACCGGATTCGATTTCAGCCTCCAAGGCGACGGTAAGACGCGGCTTGGACGAACCCAATATAGAAACAGCCATGAATAATCAGGAAGCATATCCGGAATTCAAAAAATGGCGAAACAGTGAAGATGCCATGGAGGGCATTAATGCATTTATTGATAAAAGGACGCCTGACTGGAAAGGGCGATAAGGGGAAACAAATGAAACAAATGAAACAACTATTACTATGTGTATCCGTGCTGACCATAGCCGCATGTTCCGGGAAATCGGAGCGAGAGATTTACGTGATGGATCAGCCGGACCGACCTGCGGTTGATATCACTGAAAACCCTACGAAGAATGCCTATTTTGGCGATCTTCATGTTCACACAAAAAATTCGTTTGATGCTTACATTACCGGAACCAGAACAACGGCCGATGATGCTTATCGCTTCGCAAAAGGCGAATCCATTGATAATGGGGCGGGTGTCCAAATCAAAATCTCAGGACCGCCGCTTGATTTCTACGGGGTCACTGATCACGGCGAATATATGGGTGTCATTGCGGCATTGGACCCGAGAACCAGCAAAGACCCTTTGTCAAAAACTGAAACGGCGAAATCCATATTCGGACTTTGGGGCGGTTCAACGGACGATAGAATGAACGCTTTCATGGCAATCGGAACCACGATTGTGACAGGGGAAGAGATTGAAGACATTTACGATCGTGACTTTATCGACAGCGCCTGGGCCTTTAACGTCAATGCCGCTGAAAAACATTATGAACCCGGCAAGTTTACAACATTTGCCGCCTATGAGTTCACCCAAATGAATGTAATCGGTGAAATCACGGATAATTTCGGCGCCACAAACCTCCACAGAAATGTAGTTTTCAAGGATAAAGCGCCGACACGATTATTCTCAACACTGGATTCTACAAACCCGGAAGATCTGTGGGAATGGATGAACGGACAACGGGCCGACGGCATCGATGTCATGGCTATTCCTCACAACTCCAACGGTTCTAACGGGCAAATGTTTGCAACAACCATGACGGACGGTTCGCCTCTCACCAAGGAATATGCGACGAACCGTATGAAAAACGAACCGATTGTCGAAATGACCCAGGTAAAAGGGACATCGGAGACCCACCCGCTTCTTTCGCCTGAAGATGAATTTGCCGATCATGAGCTCTACGAAATTCTAATCGGCATGCCCGTAGAAAGTAAGAAATCCCCAGGCAGCTTTGTGAGACAATCTTTGGCTATTGGAATGCGCATGGAAGAAGAAACCGGCGGCAATCCTTATGCCTTTGGTTTTATCGGGGCTTCTGACACTCATGTCAGTGCACCGTCGCTTTCAGAAGAGGAGCATTTCGGAAAGTTCTCACATGATACCGGAAAAGATCAACGCGGATCCGTTCCTCCAAATGACGCCAAAGACTGGAACGAGGACAATGAGTCGGAAACAGCCTTGGCCTTTATTGCCTCCGGCCAATACGGAGCCTCAGGACTGGCAGGTGTGTGGGCCGAAGCCAATACAAGAGAGCACATCTATGACGCCATGGCTCGTAAGGAAACCTTTGCAACATCGGGCCCGAGATTAAAGGCTCGGTTCTTTGCAGGTGATTACGCGGAAAACCTCTTGGGCGCCTCAAATATGCTGGAACAGGCCTATGATAACGGTGTTCCCATGGGGGGGCAGTTAACCGGCGGTGAAAACTCTCCGAATTTTGTAGCCTGGGCCATGCAGGACCCGGCAGGATACCCATTGCAGAGATTGCAAATTATCAAAGTCTGGTCGGACGGCAGCCAAAACATGGAAGCTATTTATGACATAGCTTGCGCCGGCGGCGCAGCGCCTGATTCCGCGACAAATCGGTGCCCGGACAATGGAGCGAAAGTTGATCTCTCAAACTGCGGGACCAATAATGAGACCGGAGTTTCGGAACTCAAAGCCATGTGGAAAGATCCCGGCTATCAACAAGGGCAAAAGGCGGCCTATTATATTCGTGGAATTGAAAATCCCAAATGCCGCTGGAGTACGTGGGATGCGGTCAGAAACGGTACGCCGCCCAATCCTAATATGAAAGCTACGGTCCAAGATAGGGTCTGGAGTTCACCTATTTGGGTCACGCCGCAATAGGTCAAAAATCAAAAATCATGGTTTGCCACTCTTCTGTTTCCAGCGTGGCTTGCCGTTTCGGATTTAGAATATCCCTGATATAAACTTCTATCCCGCCATCAGATGCGGGGAAGAACATCACATTGTCTCCGACATCTTGGGGAATTACTCGAATGGGTGAAAGGCTGCCAAACTGCAGGTCATAAGCCGGCATTTTGGATTGGTTATTCATTGCCAATAGAGGATCAGTGAATTCAAGTCCCGGATAGGTCCTGCCGTGACGGAGGCAGTCAGAAATCAAATTTAGTCTGGACGTCAAAAAGGCTGCGTCGACCTTGGAGAGTGACGCCTTAAAAAACCGGGCAAGGGCCCCTCGATCGAATTCAGCTATTTCAGCCTTTTCTGTGTAGATCAATATGGCATTGCCGATAAAATTATTCTGGCGATTATCAGGATCATCAAAATATCTATTGCGCAAATCCAATAGCTGGGCGAAGCGCACGGGTCTGTTCGGCATGTCATAAATCAATTGGATTAGAATCCTGCCAAAATGGGCGCACAGCGCTACATTTGTACTAATCCAATCTTCACCGGACTCTTCCAAGACCGTTTGTTTAAGAGATGAAACCTGCTCAGGCGTCAGATGAATAACCATTCGGTTTTGGGTAGCAATTTTATCCATGAGCCAATTCACGGCCATGGTCATAAGCGAACCTCTTAAGCCGGAAAGTTTCATAGGTTTACGCAAGCCTTGCACGGCGAGTTCTGCGTTCGTCGCCGGCCAATCTCTCTTAGTCCCGAAATGAAAGACGCGGTTTTTAATTTCAAAGGGCGTATCCGGCAAAACGCGTCCGGATTTGAGCGACGAATATATCTCGCCCAAAAATCCGGCAATCTTGTGACATCCGGCGGCGTCCGAAATAACATGGCTGATGACCAGTCCTAAAATACTGCCCCCGTCTTTAAATTCGGTAAGCTGCAGGGTCATTAATGGCGCCTTGCCGTTGATCGACGATTTACGTT
>CALJNJ010000267.1 GCA_937981945.1 uncultured Caulobacterales bacterium
ACGAGTTTGCTGAGGGTTCCGCTGGGCAGGTGCTGCATTTGCAGATACCAACGATCCATACTGGCGGTGAAATCCCGCATATCGGTGAGGCGCTTTTTTTGCTCTTCCGTGACGGCCGGATCGTCTTCGGCATATCGAAGACATTGTTGCAGCGTTTGCAGGGCAGGATCGATTTCCCGGGCTTTTCGCACGGCCGCAATCTTTCGCGCCACTTCCCAAACATCCGTATCGGCTGTGAAGTAATCCCGGCGGTCACCTGCAATCGGCACGCGCCGAATGGTACCGATCGCCAGCAGCTCCTTGATGGAGTTGGAGACATTACTGCGGGCGACGCCCAGGACAAAAGTGATGTCTTCGGCGTTTAGCGGCCATTCCGTGATAAATAAGAGAGCATGAATTTGAGCAACCGTACGATTGACGCCCCAACTCGTGCCCATATCGCCCCAATGGAGAATGAAATCCTGCACGGCTTTCGGTTGCTCATTTAGTTTTTTCATATCTTTAGTAATTTCTGTCATAACAGAAATATGTGTAATAAGTGAAATAAAAGCAATTGCGCAGAATGTCGCGGACCGAAACAGATCAATCCAAGGCGTCTTGAAATGTGCGAGGCGGGAGGTCTAAAGATACAGGGTATATTGGAGACATCATGAATCGTTCTTTGTTATTTGTGCCGGGCAATCGTTCCGACCGTTTTGAAAAGGCCTGCGAGTCGGCTGCGGATTTGGTTTGTATTGATTTGGAAGATGCTGTCGCGCCGCAGGATAAAAGCACCGCCCGAGATACGGTCCTGGCGTTTTTGGCGGGAACGGATCATCGTCATGTCTCATTGCGGATTAACGCCGCCGATACTGAATTTTACGAGCAGGATGTCAAAGCTTTGGCGGGGGCGGGACTGGAGCTTCCATATGTAATGTTGCCGAAAGTCGGGTCATTAGATGACATCAAAGCCCTCGACCGCGCCTTGCCTGATCGAACCGGTCCGTTGTTTGCGCTTATTGAAAGCGCGTTGGGCGTGGTCAATTGCGAAGAAATTTTGGCCCACAAAAAAGTAGAATATGCCCTTTACGGCGCCATTGATTATGCCGGGGATGTGGGCTGCGCCCCCGGATGGGACAATCATCTCTATGCCAGATCCCGCATGGTCGCGGCCTGCGCCGCGTTTGATGTCACTTTATTCGATACGCCTTTTATTGATGTAAAAGACCCGGAAGGCCTTGAGGCGGCCACGCTAAAATCCAGAGATTTGGGGATTTACGCCAGAGCCGCCATCCACCCGGCCCAAATCGGACCGATCCACAAGGCTCTTTCCCCGAGTGATGCGGAGGTTTCTCACGCCAAAAGAGTGCTCGCAGCCTATGAGGCGTCAGAAGGTAATGTGGCCTTGCTCGACGGTAAGCTGATTGAGGCGCCGATTATCAAGGCAGCGCGCCGCGTTCTGGCTTGGGCCAAATAAGCTGTTTTTTCGCCTTAATTGCGTCACATAGACTCTTTACCGCGCAGATGAGTCACGGCATAAGGGCCGCGATTTAAACAGGATATTTCATGGCCGGATTTTTCAAACGGATTTTCACTTGGTGGAACGGCGCAACCTTCGGGACATTGCTGCAAGTGCGCGGCAAGGGTGAAAAAATTGGCGAAGACGAATACGGCAATAAATATTTTCAGGAAAAGGGTGATGACGGCTATGACGGGCGTCAGCGGCGCTGGGTCATCTATAACGGATATGCTGACGCTTCGCGCGTTCCGGCAGAATGGCACGGATGGCTTCATCATATGTATGACGCGCCGCCCGCCGAAGCCGGCCTCGCGGATCATGACTGGATCAAGCCCCATCATCCAAATCTGACTGGGACGGTTTACGCCTATAAGCCCAAAGGCAGTTTAGACCGGGGCGGCGAACGCGCCAAAGTTGCCGGCGATTACGAAGCTTGGAGCCCGGAAGGCTGACATGATCACGCGTGCTGCAGCTCTCTGTTTGATGTTAACAGGCCTGACCTTCGGATCGGTTTGGGCGCAGGATAGCGTCGAAGAGACCGAACAAGAGCCGGAAGTCGTTCAAAACATTGTCGGCAATGTTGTCGTGCTCAGGGCTTTGGATAAGGTCACGGCCACGACCAAAGATTACACAATTAAAGTCGGCGAAAGTTTGAATTACGGATCGCTGCGCGTTGATGTCAAGCATTGCGAGAAAAAGCCACCGGAGGAAATTCCTCAGACTTGGGCGTTTTTGCAAATGTTTGATACGCGGATCAGCGCCGAAAACGAAGAAGCTGAGCCGACCGAAGGCAGTACGGCCATCATTATTGATGAGGACGGCCACAAGCGCGAGAAAGTATTCTCAGGCTGGATGCTGGCCGAGCGCCCGGCGATTTCGGCATTGGAACATCCCGTCTATGATGTCTGGGTGCTTGAGTGCCGCCGCAGTTGACGCTGATCTAATACCCTTGCACCTTTAAACACTTATGTGTCGGCGTAAGTTCCGGTAAAGAGCCTGTCATGGGCGAGATTCTTTTACTGACTTTTATATTTTTGGCAGCCGGCCTTTTGGCTGTTCCTATTGCTTCCAAATTGGGTTTGGGTTCAGTATTGGGGTATCTTTTGGCAGGAATAGCTATAAGTCCTTTGCTGCATGCCGCTCATGTTGACATCGAATCTATCCAGCACTTTGCGGAATTCGGCGTCGTTATGATGTTATTTTTAGTCGGTTTGGAGTTGGAGCCGAAAAAGCTTTGGCAAATGCGTGGACGTTTGTTGGGGTTAGGCGGTCTTCAACTTGGACTGACAACAGTGCTTATAGCGTCAGCGGCATATTTTATGGGAATTTATTGGTCCATCGCTCTGGCTATTGGTTTAACGTTAGCGTTGTCGTCTACTGCAATAGTTCTTCAAACATTAAATGAAAAAGGGCTGATGGGAAGTGATGGCGGGCAAAGCAGTTTTTCCGTTCTTTTGTTCCAAGATATTGCTGTAATTCCTATGCTGGCATTGATGCCATTTTTAGCAGTGCCGGAACTGATGGACGGAGCCGTTTACCACAGTGCTTCGGACGGTCATGATATCAATTTATTGGCCGGTTTGGATGCATGGCAACGCGCCCTTGCCAGGGCGCAATAGGCCTCGTGGTTTTGGTGGGAAATTATCTCACGGGTCCATTGTTCAGGTTTATTTCTTATGCAGGCCTCCGTGAACTCTTTGTTGCTGCGGCCTTAGCGCTGGTCGTCGGGATTGCATTATTGATGACAGTCGTAGGATTGTCACCGGCGCTCGGCACTTTCCTGGCAGGTGTTGTTTTGGCCAATTCTCCTTATCGTCACGAACTAGAGAGTGATATTGATCCTTTTAAGGGATTGTTGTTGGGCGTTTTTTTTATAACCGTCGGAGCGAATGTTAATTTTGATCTTTTGAGTGAAAACTTTGCAAAAGTTTTGGGCCTGACTTTAGGTTTGATCGCAGTTAAGGCTTCTGTGATTTTACTGATCGCAAAAATTTTTAGGGTGCGAAAACCGGACAATTGGCTGTTTGCATTGGGTCTGGCGCAGGCAGGCGAATTTGGGTTTGTGTTACTGTCATTTACGATCGCCAATGATGTCATCCCGAGAACTATTGCGGATCAGCTTCTGCTTGTCGTGACCTTTTCCATGTTATTGACGCCCGTCCTCTTTATCATTTACGACAAAGTTATTGCGCCGCGCCATAGCAAAGAAATTGAACGGGTCGCCGACACGATCCATGATGAATTCGAAATTATTATCGCCGGTGCGGGGCGTTTTGGCTCAATTGTCAATAGGACCGTTCGGTTCGCAGGATATGACACAACGGTTTTGGATTACAGCGCAGATCACTTGGATATGATCAAAATGTTTGGGGTAGAGGCATATTATGGTGATGCGACAAGGCCTGATTTATTGCAAGCCGCCGGAATTGAAAGGGCAAAAGTGTTGGTAATTGCCATCGACGAAAAACAGCAAATTTCAGCGCTTACTCGTTATGTAATTGAAAACCACCCTCATGTTCATGTGGTTGCCAGAGCCGTCGACAGATTGCACGTATTTGAACTCTGGGAAATCGGCTGCCGGGATATTATTCGTGAGACTTATGACAGTTCCCTTCGTGCAGGGCGTTCTGTCTTGGAGGCGTTAGGGTTTTCCAGAGAGTCAGCTGATCAAGCGGTTCACGAGCTTGAAATAATTGATCGGGGAACAATGCCTGAGATGGCGGGGCTGTATAAGTCGGGTATTCCGTTACGGGAGAATAAGGCGTATGTTGAAAGGGGGCGTCAAATCATAATGGAATTTGAGAAAACGATTTTCGACAAAAGAAAAAGCGAATCTAAGGATGGAAGCTCGTCTTAACTTTCAGGGCTTCTTGTAACAAATCCTGAAATTCTGCCCTGATAATCTCTTGGCCGCCAAGACTTCGCAAATGATCCGTCATGAATTGTGTATCCAATAGGACGTAGTTTCTGGCATTAAGCCGTTCAACCAAATGATAGAGCGCAACTTTTGAGGCGTTCGTGGCTCTTGAGAACATGCTTTCGCCGAAAAAGGCGCCGCCGACCGAAACGCCGTAAAGCCCGCCGACTAATTTGCCGTCTTGCCAGGTTTCGACACTGTGGGCGTGCCCCATTTGGTGGAGTTGATTATATAAGAAATCAATCCCGCCATTAATCCAGGTTTCCTGTCTGTCCTGTGTTTCGCGGGCGCATTCCGAAATCACGGTTTCGAAACAGGCGTCAAAGGTCACATCAAATTCGCCGCGGCGTACAACCTTTCGCAGGGATTTCGAGACGTGCATGCCGCTCAGGGGAATAATGCCGCGCAAATCAGGGTCTACCAGAAAAATGTTATTGTCTTCGCGGCTCTCCGCCATGGGAAAGACACCGCGCCGGTAACAATCCAGCAAAATATTGGCATCAAATCTTTGCATTTGTCCCGGAGCTTACCTCTTTTGCGGCCTCAGCAATAGCTGCGATGCCACCTTACTAGCAGTTCTCGTCCTAATGTTCTTTTAATGTTCGCCCGTTAAAGCGATCAGAGCCGAAATCAGGTGAAAAAAATCCGGATTATGCTTAATTTTCCCCTAATTTGGCATTGCATCCCATCAATTCCCATAGTATCCCAGTATCTGAGGCGGCCTGTCCCGGCCGAGCAGGGGAAAAATGTTTCTATCGACCACCACCAATAATCTGGATGCGAAAGGGCGTGTTTCAGTACCGTCCGATTTTCGCGCCGTTGTTGGTGATGGGGTTTTCGACGGTATTGTTGTTTGGCCCAGTTTTGACGGCGAATATCTTGAAGGCGGCGGCATAGCGCTCATGCAGGAATATCTCGGATCGCTCGAAACAATGGATCACTATGACGAAGGCCGTATGGCTTTGCAGCGGGCCATTTTTGCGGAGAGCCGTAAGTTGTCATTTGATGGTGGCGGCCGGGTAACTTTGCCCAAGGAGCTGGCTGAATATGCCGGCCTGAACGGTAAGGCGACCTTTGTGGGTCTCGGGCGCAGGTTTGAGATTTGGGATCCGGAAAAATATCAAAGCCATATTGGTGACGTCAGGCGACTGGCGCGGGAAAATCGAAATCGTTTGGTTTCCTTGCGGCCGGGCGCAGGCTCAGGGGGCGACGCATGAAGCATTATCCCGTCATGCTTCGCGAAGTCATCGCTGCCTTATCGCCAATCGACGGAGAAACATATTTAGACGGAACATTTGGGAATGGCGGATATAGCGCTGCCTTTTTAAAGGCGTGCGATTGCAGTGTGATAGCTTTGGACCAAGATCCCAATGTTAAGCCCCGCGCCGATGAGTTGTCGTCTGAATTCGGTCAGCGGTTCAAGTTTATACAAACGCCTTTTTCGAAAATGGACGCGGTGCTGGACGGCCAAAAGGTCGACGCGGTTGTCTTGGACGTGGGCGTGTCGTCCATGCAGATTGATCAAGCAGAGCGCGGTTTTTCGTTTATGCGCGCAGGCCCGCTGGATATGCGCATGAGCGGGCAGGGCCCCAGCGCCAAAGATGCGGTCAATCAATTATCGGAAGCCGAGCTCATTCAGATTTTTAAAGTCTACGGCGAAGAGAGGCGCGCGCGGCGGGCTGCTCAGTTTATTATTCAGGCGCGTGAAGACGGCGTGATCGATACCACGGACGCGCTGGCCGGTATTATCGAGCGCGCACTTGGCCGATCCTCAAAAATTCATCCCGCAACCCGCGTCTTTCAAGCCTTGCGCATTTTCGTCAACGATGAGCTCGGCGAGCTATACAGAGCGCTCTGCGCCGCTGAGGACATATTAAATCCCGGCGGTCGATTGATCGTGGTGTCTTTCCACTCCCTCGAAGATCGCATTGTGAAAAAATTTCTGCGCCGCCGTGCCGACAAGCCGGTCGCAGGATCCCGCTATATGCCGGTGCAGGAAGAAGAGGCTTTTGTGCCGAGCTTTGTGACCATGAAGCGGTCGGCCGTGTTGCCGACGGATATTGAGACAAAGGAAAATGCCAGATCCAGATCTGCCCGTCTGAGATGGGCGGTGCGGACGAAAAGTCCGGCATTTGATGCTAATGAGGCTTTGCTGCCGAAAGTTCCGTCGGTTCACGATGTGCGGTGGGCGGCATGAGGTCCTATCCCGGATATCGCCGCGGTGTTGGCGGCAGCATAATTTTTGCGCTCTTCCTGGTTGGTGTCATTCTGACGGTCGGTTTGTATTTTGTAAAAACCCGCGCGCAAACCGCCAAGACCGAAGCGTCGCAATTGCTGCGTAAGGTCGAGGCTGAGCAAAAAGCGGTAAAGCTTCTCAGGGCAGAGTTGGCGCATTTGGAAAGCCCGGATCGCTTGAGTGATCTGGCAGAGCGGGAGCTGGGCTTGCTTCCGGTGAAATCGGAGCAAACAATATCGCCGGAAGAATTGGTCGAAATGATTCCCATGCGTGACCTCCCTGATGGGGGTCAGCCATGACCCAGCGTTACGATCTCAAAGGGCCGGTTCGCCGCAGAATGCGCATTGCTGATAATGAGTTTTCAGCTGTTTCTGAGGGCCGAATTCGAATCCGCATCGGCGCTGTCTTCTTTATGTTTGCTTTGACGATTGCCGTCTTGAGGCTGGCTGAAGTCTCTTTGCTAAGTCCTTCAAATAGCGGAAAATATTATACATCAAACGATGCGGTGACGCGCGCCGATATTGTTGATCGCAACGGCGAACTTCTCGCGACAACTCTTGAAACTTATACGCTCTATGCCCGTTCCAAATATGTCTGGAACCCGGAAGAGGCGGCTCAGAAGATGAGCGCGGTTTTTGACGGCATGAGCCGGCAGGAATTATTGGCGCGACTGAGCCGAAAAGGAGATCAAATTTTGATCAAGCGGGGCCTGACCCCCAAAGAGAAGCAGACTGTTTTTGAGCTCGGTTTACCCGGTTTGATTTTCGAGGCAGAACCGAAGCGGGTCTATCCGCGCGGCGCATTGGGCGCGCATGTGGTTGGATTTACGGATGTAGATTTGAACGGCCTGGCGGGCGCGGAGCGAGCCTTTAACGAAGAGCTGTCGACCGAAAACGCACCGTCCTTAAGTCTGTCCATTGATCTAAAAGTTCAAAACGCGGCGGCTGATGAGCTGCAAAAATCGCTGGAACATTTCAGCGCTGACACCGGGGCCGCGATTGTTATGAATTTGAAAAATGGCGAATTGCTCGCCATGGCGTCGCTTCCCAATTATGATCCCAATCGTCCTGACACAGCATTGCCGCAAAATCTCTTTAATCATGCCTCAATGTCAACCTATGAGCTGGGCTCAGTGTTTAAGCCCATAACAATGGCGATGGCTTTGGATGAAGGTGTGACGGATTTGAAAGAAACTTTCCCGGTTCATAAACCGCTTAAAGTTCGCAACAAATATATTCGGGATGACCATCCCAGCAAAGTGCCAATGGCGATGCCGGAAATATTAGCGGAAAGCTCCAATCGCGGTACGGCTATGCTGGCCATGCGTGTCGGCGGCGATCGGCAGCAAGCCTTTTTGTCTGAATTGGGCCTGATGGCCCGTGTTCCGGTTGAGCTGGTTGAAAGCGCGGCGCCGCAAGTGCAGACGGAGTGGCAGGATATTACGACCGTGACCGTTTCTTACGGGCATGGGATATCCGTGACGCCTTTGGCGCTGACCACAGCGATCGCAGCGCTTTTAAATGACGGTGAATATGTTCAGCCCACTTTGATGAAACGGGACAGCGTCAATGCGCCGGTTACCCGCCGGGTTATTTCGGGCGATACATCCCGGAAGTTGCGGGATTTAATGCGCTATGTGGCAACGGACGGAACCGGCCGCAATGCGCGGGTCAAAGGTTATGGTGTCATGGGAAAGACCGGCACGGCTGATAAGCCTTCCGTCGATGGTTATGATGAGAAGCGTTTGGTTTCATCCTTCATCGCAGCTTTTCCTTATGAAGATCCTCAATATGTTGTTTTTGTGACCTTTGATGAGCCAAAAGCCGTCGAAGGAACTTATGGCTACGCTACGGCCGGGTGGAACGCTGCGCCGACCGCGGGGCGTATCATTGAACGCATTGCGCCTATCCTTGGTGTCGAGAAGCGTTCGGGTCCAATTGCGCTGAGCCCGTTTTCAGAGCAGGCTCTGCGATGAAATTATCCAAGCTCATAGCGCCGCTGACCCATCAGGGTCCTGATGTGGAAATTACGGGTATATCCTGTGATAGCCGCACGGTCACCGAAGGCGTGCTGTTTGCGGCTCTGCCCGGAACGGTTGCTGACGGACGGGATTACATTGCAAGCGCCATCGAAAATGGCGCTTCGGCCATATTGTCGACGCCGGGCCTTCCCATACCCGGGCCTTATGTGGCTCATGAAAACCCGCGCCTGATTTATGGCCGGCTGGCGTCAAAACTATATTCCGGCCAGCCTGAAACTTTAGTCGCGATGACAGGGACGAACGGAAAAAGTTCAACTGTAGAATTCCTGCGCCAAATCTGGAGCCGCGCCGGATTGAAATCTGCATGCTTTGGGACATTGGGCGTTCGCTATGACGGCGGATATTTGCCGCTCTCTCATACAACGCCGGATGCGGTTGTTTTGCATAAAACACTTTCCAAGCTTAGTGATATGGGCATCACCCATGTGGCCATGGAAGCGTCCAGTCACGGGCTGAAGCAGTACCGATTGGACAATGTTGCCATTTCTGCCTCAGGCTTTTCAAACCTGACCCAAGATCATTTCGATTATCATCCGGATGTAGAGGATTACTTCGGCGCCAAGGCACGCTTGTTCACGGAGCTCACGCCGGAAAATGCGCCTGTCGTCATCAATGTGAATGATGATTACGGCCGGAAACTGGCAGGTTTGTCCGAAGCTAGGGGGCAGCAAGTGGTTCGGGCGGGCTGGGCAGGCGACGATATCAGAATTGCCGAAGTTATGCCGCGCGCCGCAGGACAAAGAGTTGAATTGGTCGTCGATCAAAAGCGCTACAAAGTTGACCTGCCTTTGGTCGGCGAGTTTCAAGTCTTAAACGCGGTTGCCGCTTTGGGATTAGCGCGGGTAACGGGCGTCAGCACGGAAGCCGCCATAGATGCACTTAATCATCTAACCGGTGTCGCCGGACGTCTGGAATCCGCCGGTAAGACAAAAGACGGCGCGCCTATCTTGGTGGACTTTGCCCATACGGAAGACGGGCTGGACAAATTGCTGCGTAGCGTGCGCCCGCATACAATGGGCCGTATGATTATTGTCTTTGGCTGCGGCGGTGATCGCGATCCTGATAAACGACCGAAAATGGGCGCTGTCGCCGCCAAGCATGCCGACCATGTTATCGTCACCGATGACAATCCCAGAACTGAGGATCCGGCTGCAATCCGTCAGGCCGTCTTAAAAGGATGTCCTAACGCGGAAGAGATCGGCAATCGCGCCGAAGCTATCCGTCACGGTATCTCAATGCTCGGCCCCAAGGATTGCCTGATTATCGCGGGCAAGGGTCATGAGCAGGGCCAAATTATCGGCGACAAAATTATTCCGTTTTCTGATGTCCTTCAGGCTCAGGACGCACTTAAGGAGTTGGCGGCATGAGCGTCGTTTTATGGACATCCGAACAAGCAGCCGCGGCAACGGGCGGCGAAGCTAAGGGGCAATGGTCAGCGTCAGGTTTGTCTATCGATACCCGCAGTCTGGCTTGGGGTGATTTATTCATTCCCATAAAGGATGTACGGGACGGACACGATTTCATTCCAAACGCCAGAGCCGCCGGCGCGTGCGCTGTTATTTCAGAAAACCCCAATGAACAGGCGCCGGCTTTGATTGTCGAAGACAGTCTGATGGCCATGCGAGGCTTGGCGGTCGCAGCTCGCAAGCGCTCGGGGGCGCGCAGGATTGCCGTTACCGGCAGTGTCGGAAAAACCAGTCTGAAAGAAGCTATCTCCGCCATATGCGCTGCTTCAGGTCGTACTCATAAGTCTCAGAAATCATTCAATAATCATTGGGGTGTTCCGCTGACATTGGCGGCCATGCCGGCCGATACGAATTACGGTGTATTTGAGGTGGGTATGAACCACGCCGGCGAACTTGCCGATTTGTCGCCTTTGATAGAACCGCATGTAGCCGTGATTACAAAAATTGCCCCGGCCCATCTGGCGCATTTCAAAAACATTGACGCCATTGCGTCCGCCAAGGCGGAAATATTTGAGGGTCTGCCTGAAGGCGGCACGGCGGTTTTAAACCGGGATGATCATTATTTTGAGTTTTTGAAAAAAGCCGCCGGCGGTAGAAATGCCAAAATCGTGACCTTTGGCGAGCACGTCGAGAGTGACTTCAGGCTCTCCGAGCTCAATGAATCTCCGGGGGCATTGACAGCCGTTCTGACCATCGCCGGCAAAGATCATAAACTCAGCCTTCCGCTGGACGGGCTGCATTGGTTGCAAAATGCGGCCTGCGCCATTGCCGCGACCGTGTCCGCCGGCGTAGATGCGGAAACCGGCATTCGCGCATTGGCCGGTTTCAGGGCGCTGCCCGGCCGCGGGGAGGCTATTGACGTAAAACTTGACGGTAAGCTCTTCACCTTAATTGACGACAGCTATAACGCGAACCCCGAATCCATGAAGGCTGCGATCCGTACCTTGGCCGGCCGCGGATCAGGGCGGAAGATTGCTGTCCTTGGGGACATGTATGAGCTTGGAAAAGATGAGCTCGAACTTCATTCCGATTTAGCAAAGCCTTTGCAGGAGGCAGGTGTCGCGCGGGTCATTTTCACGGGCGAATGTATGCGGTCCTTAAAAGGTGCGCTGCCCAGAGAAATTCGAGGTCCCTGGGCGCGGGACTGGGAAGTGGCACTCATGGCGCTTCGGGATGAGTTAAAAGACGGAGATACGGTCCTGGTTAAAGGATCCAACGCGACGGGGCTCGGGCGCTTGGTTGCGGCTATCAGAAAAGAACAAAAAGGAGTAGCCGATGTTTTATGAATGGCTCGCCCCGCTTGCGGATGAATTTCAGCTTTTTAATCTGTTCAATTACATAACCTTTCGGGTTGGCGGCGCTCTGATGACCGCCTTGCTGATTTCCTTTATTCTGGGTCCCCGCATGATCAAAATGTTGCGGATGAAACAGGGTAAAGGTCAGCCGATCCGCGAGGACGGACCTGAAAGCCACATTATCCAAAAGGCCGGAACCCCAACCATGGGCGGTTTGCTGATTTTACTCTCCGTCGTCATTTCGACCCTATTATGGGGTAATCTGCGAAGTCCGTTTTTATGGACGGTCTTCATGGTTACGGTGGCTTACGGGGCTATCGGGTTTTATGATGATTACCTCAAGGTCTCCCGCCAGAACCCCAAGGGCTTTAGCGGAAAAATAAAATTAGTCCTTGAGTTTTTAATTGCCGCTGTGGCGGTCTATATATTGACCCAAGCGTTTGAGCCTAAGCCTGATGCGGCCGCCGGGTTTGAAACCGGCTTAGCCATCCCGCTTTTGAAGGAATATTGGTTAAATCTGGGAATGTTCTTCATTCCGTTTGGCTGTTTCGTCATCGTCGGATCGGCGAATGCGGTGAATCTGACTGACGGGCTGGACGGATTGGCAATTGTACCGGTGATGATCGCTTGTATGAGTTTAGCCGTCATCGCTTACATGGTCGGAAACTATAATTTCAGTGAATATCTGGGCGTCCCGTTTGTACGGGGCAGTGCAGAGGTCACAATCTTTTTGGGCGCTATCATTGGCGCAGGGCTGGGCTTTCTTTGGTATAATGCGCCGCCCGCCATGGTATTTATGGGTGACACAGGTTCTTTAGCGCTGGGGGGCGCTTTGGGATCAACGGCTGTAGCGATCAAGCACGAAATCGTATTGGCAATTATTGGTGGGTTATTCGTTTTAGAGGCTGTTTCTGTGATCGTGCAGGTGGCGTCTTTTAAACTGACGGGCAAGCGGGTTTTCCGAATGGCACCGATTCACCACCACTATGAGAAAAAGGGCTGGGCTGAACCGACCATCGTAATCCGTTTTTGGATCATTGCTATTGTATTGGCATTGATCGGGCTCTCCACTCTGAAGCTGCGGTAGGATTATGATTAAAGCCGGGACATTTAAGGGAAAAACGATAGCCGTTTTCGGATTGGGAAGATCCGGAATTACAGCGGCTCTGTCGCTCAAAGCAGGAGGGGCTACGGTCCTGGCTTGGGATGACAATCCAACGTCAGTCGATGCCGCCAAAGATAAAGGCGTGCCTGTCGAAGATTTGAACAAGTATAATTGGGACGAGATTGACGAATTAGTTTTGTCACCGGGCGTACCGGATAATCTGCCGGAGCCGCATTGGTCTGCGTCTTTGGCAAAAGAACATGATGTACCTATCATTTGCGATATCGAAATTTTTGCCCGGGAAGTGATGGCGCGCGCCGAAGAAAACCGCCCCAAAATAATCGCGATTACCGGAACAAATGGGAAATCAACCACCACATCATTGATAGGTCATGTGTTGAAAGCTTGCGGGAAAGACGCGCAAATCGGCGGCAATATCGGCCGGGGCGTTCTGGATCTGGATAGTATGCACGCGGGCACTTATTACGTGCTTGAGTTGTCATCCTACCAATTAGAGCGCACCAATTCGTTGAGAGCTAATGCCGCCGTGTTCCTGAATTTGACTCCGGATCATTTAGAGCGCCATGGCGACATGGACAAATATGAGGCCGCGAAACGCCGTATTTTCCGCAACCAAATTGAAGCCGATACGGTGGTGATCGGGGTTGATAATTCGGAAGGACGCCGCATTTGCTCCGAGCTCAAGGTTTCAAACGGGCGCCGCATTATTCCAATCTCAGGCCGGAAATCTTTGGGCCACGGCGTCTGCGCCATCAAAGGCAAGCTCTATTGCGCGCAAAACAGTTCGGTGCATGAAGTTGCCGATCTGAAAAAGGCACAGGCTTTGGAAGGTGTCCATAATTGGCAAAATGCGGCAGCAGCTTATGCGGCCGTCAGTTCCCTGGGGATTGACCCGCAAGCTGCCGGCGATGCGCTCTTGACCTTTCCGGGTCTTGCCCACCGGATGGAAACAGTTGGCCAAATCGTCAAAGTCCGTTTTGTCAATGACAGCAAAGCCACTAACGCCGATGCTGCCAAACAAGCGCTCAGTTCTTATGAAGATATATACTGGATCGCGGGCGGGCAGGCGAAATCTGACGGTATTGATCCGCTTTCTCCCTTATTTGGAAATGTCCGTAAAAGTTATTTGATCGGCGAGGCCGCGCCGCGGTTTCATAAAACGCTCAACAAATCCAAAATCGAAAATAAGGTCAGCGGAACCTTAGAAATGGCCGTTTTATGCGCGCTGAGAGATGCGCTCAATTCCGATGCGAAAAATCCCATTGTTTTGTTGTCGCCGGCCTGTGCCAGTTTCGATCAATATAAAAACTTTGAAGTCCGAGGTGATGCCTTTCGTGAACAGGTCCAAAACCTCGCTGATATGTTTGTCAAAGAAAAGCGCGCCGGAGATGCGGCATGACAAGTTTTACAGGCGCCATATCCTCTTCGCGGACCGCCCGTTCCCCGTTTTTTGAATGGTGGCGTAGTGTTGATCATATCACCTTAGCCCTGTTTGTGTGCTTGCTCGGCACCGGTATTATTTTGTCTATGGCCGCCTCGCCGGCCGCTGCGGAGCGCCTGAGCACGGGCGACCCGTTTTACTTTTTATATCGCCATGCTTTGTTTGTATTCCTTGGATTTTCGGGGGCTATCGTCCTGTCGTTTTTCAATACGGAAAATGCAAGGCGTCTGGGCGTTTTGGCATTGCTCGGCAGTTTTCTCTTGCTTTTCGTGGTTCAAATTGCGGGCATAGAAGTGAAAGGCGCGCAGCGCTGGCTTTCTATAGGGCCGTTTTCATTGCAGCCGTCCGAATTTGCCAAACCTGCATTTATCGTTTTTGCCGCTTGGATGTTCTCAGTGGGTAAGCGGGACCCCGGCGTTCCGGCGGTGCCGATCGTGTTTGGCGTCTATCTCTTATTGATATTCTTTTTGATACAGCAGCCTGATTTCGGGCAATCTTTCCTGCTGACACTGTGTTTTGCAGCCGTATTCTTTTTTGCGGGCCTGTCTCTTGGGTGGATGCTGTTCTTATTATTTGGCTCAACCATTGCGGCCTTTGCCGCCTATATGTTTATGCCGCACGTACAGTCCCGAATACAGCGTTTCCTCAGCCCCGCCGGCGATGAAAACTACCAAACAGAGCGCGCGCTCGAGGCGATCAGCAGCGGCGGGTTTTTCGGCCGCGGTCCGGGCGAGGGGGATGTTAAATACAGCCTTCCCGACGGACATACGGATTTTATTTTCGCGGTCACCGTCGAAGAGTTCGGGTTTATTATCTCAGTATTCGTTATCGTATTATTGGCCGGTTTCGTTATCCGCTGCTTCCGAAACGCGCTCAAGCTTAATGACTATTTCTGTCAGCTGGCAGTCGCAGGGCTAGCGACCATGATCGGCATGCAGATCCTCATCAATTTGTTCGTCAATTTGAACATGGCGCCGCCCAAAGGTATGACCTTACCGTTTATTTCATATGGAGGGTCATCCATGATGGCGCTGTGCTTTACAGCCGGTTTGCTGCTCGCCTTTACCCGGCGACGTCCGGGCGCTTACGGGTTTGGCCACTAATGCCGAAACTGCTTTTGGCGGCAGGCGGAACGGGCGGGCATATGTTTCCCGCGCAGGCCTTGGCTGAAAATTTGAAACAGCGCGGCTGGGACATCGCCATGATGACCGATGCCAGAGGCCGCAAACATTCAGGCAAAATACCCGCCGATCCTATTATCGAAGTTGAGGCGGCGACCATCTCCCCGCGTAAACCGATCAAAGCTATTGCGGGCGTTTTGCGTTTGGCCAAAGGCGTGACGCAAGCCAAAGCCTTTATGAAAGCAAACAGGCCCGATGTGGTGGTTGGCTTCGGAGGCTATCCGGCCTTTCCGGCCATGCGGGCCGCTCAGGCCATGGGAATTCCGACACTGATCCATGAGCAAAACGCCGTTCTCGGACGGGTCAATCGTGTCTTTGCCAAAAAGGCCGGAATTGTCGCCTCGGGATTTGAAAGGCTCGACCGCTTACCTGAAGGGGCCAATCATGTTTTTACCGGCAATCCGCTTCGGGCCCAAATAACGGAATCGGTTCCGGAAAGTTTTTCCGCACCTGAAGACGAGATAAATTTGCTAATCGTCGGCGGCAGTTTGGGCGCGCGGCTCATCAGCGAAACTGTCCCTGAAGCGATCTCGCTATTGCCGGCTGATCTGAGATCGCGTCTGAAAGTGGTTCAGCAAACGCGAAAAGAAAGTCTTAATAACGCCAAGTCTGTTTTTGAAGCCGCCGAAGTTGACGCGATTTGCGAGCCGTTTTTTTCTGATATCGAAAAACATCTGGCAGCAGCTCACTATATTATTGGCCGCGCGGGGGCCTCGTCCGTTTCAGAAATTGCCCTGATGGGAAAGCCGAGTTTGTTGGTGCCGCTGGATATCGCCATGGATGATCATCAGACAATAAATGCCGAGGCGCTAAAAAGCCTTGGTGCTGCCGATATTTTGCCCGAATCTGAGTTTACGCCTCAAATTGTGAAAACTACCTTGGAGGCAAGACTAAATGATTCGAAATGGCTTGAAACCGCAGCCCAATCTGCACGTCGTGCCGCCCGCGCCGACGCCACAGAAAAATTGGCCGAACTGGTTATCGCAGCCATTTCCGACGCCTGAAAGGCAGGACATGGTAAAACAAGACTCTGACAAGGCCATGGCCACAAAGGTTCCCTTTGATACGGGGCCCATCCATTTTGTCGGTATCGGCGGCATCGGCATGAGCGGAATTGCAGAAGTTATGCTCAATTTGGGATACACTGTGCAAGGTTCCGACCTTCGGGAAAATCCCAATGTCAAAAGGCTCAAAGATTTAGGCGCGACGATTTTCATCGGACAAAAGGCGGAGCAGGTCCGCGGCGCCGGTGCTATTGTTATGTCATCGGCGATCAAAGCCGATAATCCGGAACTGGTAGAAGCCAGAGCCAGGTCGATCCCCGTCGTGCGCCGCGCGGAAATGCTGGCTGAATTAATGCGGCTGAAATGGGCGATTGCCGTGGGGGGAACCCACGGAAAAACGACCACGACAACCATGATTGCGGCCCTGCTGGAGGGCGGTAAACTGGACCCCACCGTTATCAATGGCGGGATCATCAATGCTTATGGATCAAATGCCAAGCTGGGTCTGGGCGACTGGATGGTGGTCGAGGCCGATGAGTCTGACGGGTCGTTTCTAAAACTATTCCCAACGGTTGCGATCGTGACCAATATCGATCCTGAGCATATGGAGCATTATGGGGATTTTGATACGCTCAGAGATGCCTTTACGACCTTTGTGGAAAATCTGCCGTTTTACGGGTTTGGTGTATTATGTATCGACCATCCTGAGGTTCAGGCGCTGGTATCCAGGATCCAAGACCGCCGTGTGATCACTTATGGGTTTAACCCGCAGGCTGATGTCAGAGCGGAGAACTTACAGCTTGAGCCCAC
>CALJNJ010000268.1 GCA_937981945.1 uncultured Caulobacterales bacterium
ACTTTCAGATCCAGCCCGCCGCGCACCATATCCAAAGAGCAAAGACCGCCAAAACAATAGCCGATGGCGGCCATATGGGTTTCATCGACAATATCCATGTCGGCCGCGGCTTTATATCCGGCTTTCAACCGTTTCAGCAGAGCTTTGCGATCATCTTTCAGCGGATTCATAAGCGCCATTTTTTCGTCAACGCTGTCGGGCAGAGCGCCGTCGCCGTAATTATCCAGCGCAATGCCCACATAACCCAAAGCGGCCATTTGAATAGCTTTGTCTTCGGCGAAACTGTCTTTTCCGCCCCAAGCGTGGTTCACGAGCACGCAGGGCTTGGGATCCGCATAAGTTTCGTCCCATGCGACCATACCCACGCATAGCTGTTTGCCATCTTTATATTCAAACGGTTTTGTTGTGATTGCCATGCCATTTTTCCTTGTAATTGATACGATTATTAAGACTGGTTCAAATGCAAAATAATAGCTCCCTCAAATTTATCAAGCTCACTACAGGGGCTTTTTTTATGGAAGCGGACTCAGTTCGGTTAAGACTATATTAGCCATATTTGTTCACTTTGTCGGCAAATTTGACCTGAGGATTTGTCATGTCTGCCAAAATTATTGCCGTCTCAATTGCTGCTCTTATGGGCCTTTCCGCCTGCTCTACAACCAAGGAAAGCCCAATTTACCAACAAAGCACCAAATACAAAGTGCACACGCCGTCATCGGCGCAAACGTCAACGGCAACCACCAGCTATGCGACCTATCAAAATGCGAGGGCGCTTAATACGGCAACAACATCCGGCGCGACGTCTTCAAATACATATTATCACAATGCGAGCACGGGGACTTATCAGCAAACCGGCGGCACTGTGGTCAATCACGAATGCTTGGATAAAGAAGGCAATCGCAAAATGATCGGCACCGGCGCCGGCGCCGTCATTGGCGGCCTGGCGGGTAATGAGCTGATCGGCGGCACAAAGGGCGCGGTCATCGGCGCTGTTGCCGGCGGCGCAGCCGGTTACGGGATTGCGGATGTCAGCATTAAATGTGATGCCCTGCCCGTCGCTTCACAGCCGGCGACAACCTATCCGGTAACAACATCATCATATCCCGCGGCGACGACTACGACCTATCCTGCGACCACGTCATATCCGGCGACAAGTCAAACTCAGACCGTCTATTCGGACAGCTCCCAAATCTATACGGCGCCGCAAACACAGACGACGAGCGTGACGGCGAGCAATACGCAAACATCAACCATGATCGGCGAAGCCCCCACGGATTCCGCTTATGATGAGACCTTCGGAACGCCCGGCTATCACGCCATGCAAGCAAACGGCGAACTGGACGGCACACAATCTGCCTCGGTCACCACAACCGAACCTGATCCCGCGCCAGTTGCTGCGCCGGCCGCGCCAACAGTCGGTTATCCGCAATATACACAGCCGGCGCCGGCGCCTGCCCCTGTTCCTGCCCCGGTACAGCCGAGTTACCCGCAATATACGGCGCCTGCACCCCAGCCGGCCCCTTATCAAACGGCGCAAGCCGGCGTCACAACGCACCAAGTTGTCGAAGGCGACACGGTTTATTCTTTGTCCCGCAAATTATGCGTTGGCGTCGAGGATATTCGCAATCTCAACAATTTGAACGGCGAGTTTTACATTCGCCTGGACGACTATATCAAACTGCCGGCATCACGCTGCTAAGCTAATCCCGGCGCTTTAAGGTACAATTCATCTTGCAGGTCATAGGAGACTTGTCCAAAAAGGACAGGTCATGGCCAAAATATTACGTACACCGGATTCTCAATTTGAAAATTTAAGTGATTATGCGTTTACGCCCCATTATCTAAATGTGGCTGACAGCCTGCGTCTGCACTTTGTCGATACAGGCCCTGCAGGCGGGCGGCCCGTGATTATGATGCACGGTGAACCCAGTTGGTCCTATCTTTACAGAGACATGATCAAAAATGTGTCCGCCGCCGGACTTCGGGTTGTTGCGCCGGATCTGATTGGCTTTGGTCGGTCCGACAAACCTGCCGAAACCGCCGATTATAGTTACAGCAAGCATGTTGCCTGGATGCTGGAATGGCTCGATGAGACCAAAATCACCGACGCCGTTTTATTTTGCCAGGACTGGGGCGGACTGATCGGGTTACGCCTGGCCGCCGCCCGGCCGGATAAATTCGCCGGTATTATTGCCGCCAACACTTTCCTTCCCACCGGTCAAGGTAAAGTCTCCAAGGCTTTTGAGGCTTGGAAAGAGTTTTCGCAGACTACACCCGTGTTCAAAGTCGGCAATATCATTCAGGGCGCCACCGTCTCAAACCTGCCGGATGATGTTATCCGTGCCTATGACGCGCCTTTTCCTGATGAAAGCTACAAAGCCGGCGCGCGGATTTTTCCCGCTCTGGTCCCCACCTCCGAAGACATGGACGGCGCGGCCGATAATGTGAAAGCCTGGAAGGTCCTGCATAAATGGAAAAAGCCGTTTTTGACCTGTTTCTCCGATCAGGATCCGGTCACCGGCGGACTGGACAAACATTTTCAAAAAGCCATACCGGGCTGCAAGAACCAGCCCCACAAAATTGTCAAAGGCGGCGGTCATTTCTTACAGGAAGATTGCCACCGCGAATTGTCGGAAATCATCGTGGATTTTTGCGCCCGCCTTCCTTAATTACGCCTACCCTTAAATTCGCTGGCTTTTCATCTCAGCCTTGTATATGACAGCGCTGTCATTGACTATGACGGCAGCATAAGAGATGGGGACATATGGAACACCGATTTACAAAGATTCTGGCGACAATCGGACCGGCCAGTTCGGCGCCTGATACGCTCAGACTTTTACATGATGTAGGCGTCAACGCGTTTCGGCTGAACTTCTCCCACGGCTCTCATGATGATCACGCGAAATCCGTCAAACGAATACGGCAAGTACAAGAAGACGCCAAGCGGGCCATTTGCATTGTCGCGGATATGCAGGGCCCCAAATTACGTGTCGGCCCGTTTAAAGGCGGGTCAACAGAGCTGAGATATGGCGACACGGTCACCCTTGTACTGGGCGATGATGAAGGCGGCGACGATATCATCAAAGTCCCCCACCCCGAATTATTCGCGGCGCTCGAGCCCGGAAACATCTTAAAATTTGACGACGGCAAGCTGCAGGTCACCGTGCAAAGCAATGATAAGAAATCAACCATCAAAGCGAAAGTTGACGTGCCCGGGAAACTGTCAGACCGCAAAGGTCTGAACGTCATTGGGGCCGTCCTGCCCATGTCAGCCATGACGGATAAAGACCGAAAAGATATGGCGTTCGCCCTCACCCAAGATGTGGATTACATCGCGCTGTCTTTTGTGCAAACACCAAAGGATGTCAGCGACGCCCGGAAAATTATCGGCGACAAAGCCGGCATTATTGTCAAAATCGAAAAGCCCTCCGCCGTCGAACAATTAGACGAAATATTGGAATTGGCCGACGCCGTTATGGTGGCCCGCGGAGATTTGGGGGTTGAGCTCCCACTGGAGCGGGTCCCGGTCGTGCAGCGGCAA
>CALJNJ010000269.1 GCA_937981945.1 uncultured Caulobacterales bacterium
CAATACGGTGCCGGCATAGCTTTCGGCCTCGCGGCGCAGTACGGCTTCTTGGCGGTCGACCTGCGCGTTCAGCGCGCCGCCGTTAAAAATCGGTTGGGTTAAATTACCGACCAAATTGGCCACCAGGGAATCCAAATCAAAAATGCGGGAAAAGCCATTGCCGGATGTGGACAATCCGCTGCTCAGGGAAATATTGGGCAGCAAAGCTTTGCGGGCCACATCCACATTGAGCCCCTGCTCCTTCAGCCGCCGCTCGGCCGCCAAAAGATCCGGCCTGCGGGTTAAAACCTGAGACGGCAAACCTGCGCCGGTCAAAACCGGCAGAGCCGGCAAATCAGCGGCGGCCTGCAGGGCATCGGCCGGATAGCGGCGCAATAAAACTTCCAGGCTGCGGGCCAGCGCGGCCACTTGTTGACGGCGCGCCGCTTCGCTGGCTTCTGAGCCGGCTACGGAGGACCTGGCCAGACGCACATCACTGGATCCGGCAACGCCGCTTTCAAACCGGCGCTGCGTCAGGCGCAGGGCTCTTTTCTGAGTTTCAACTTCGCGGCCGGCCAGTTCCATTAACAGACGGGCCTCGATCAGATTAAACCAATTTTGCGCCACTTGTGAGGTAATGGCCAGGCGGGCGCCGGCGTAATCGGCCTGCGCGGCGGCCACGTTCAGCTCTGAGGCGGAGACCTGATCATCAATCCGGCCCCAAAGATCAGGCTCCCATCCGGCGTTCAGTCCGAAATCAGAGCTCGCATTGGTAAAGGACCGATCAGGCACGCCGTGATTATCATCAAAAAGTTCGAATCCGAACTGGGTCCGGCTGGCGCGGGCAGAGGCGGATAATGTGGGCAGGCGGTCGGCTTCGGATATGGTCAATCCTGAAACGGCCGCTTCGTAAAGGGCGCGGGCGGCATTGATATTGGTATTGCCGGACAGGGCTTCATTGACCAACTCGTTGAGGACCGGATCATTAAATGAGGCAATCCAGTCCGTTGTCGGCAGCTCATCAGAGGCATATTCGGTCCAATCGAGACCGGGCGCCTGCACAATATCGGCAGAAATCGGCGTCGCCTCAGGCTTGAGCTTTTTGGCAAAATCCAAACTCTGACATCCTGACAATAAAGCCATGGCGGATACGGATATCAAGATTATGCGCATTTATTATCTCCTTAGCCTTTCCGATAGCTGATTTATACCGAAAGTCAACGAGAATTTATTGAAAAACGATAATAATTGCGTAAATTTTAGGAAAATGGCCATCCGGGCCTGTGGGCGTTCGGGGCGCGATTGTCTCTAAAACTGTAATTGCTTATACGCAGAGGTCATTGTAACAGATCAAGCTGCTATCAACCACAAAGAACGGCCCGAATTATGACTGCCGGAAATATATTTCCGATTATTGTAATTTTTCTGGGCGGCGCACTCTTACTGTCCTTTCTTCCCGCTCTGTCCGGTCCTTGGCCGGCCGTGGCGATCTCCGCAGCATTTTCCGGGGTTTGCTTTGCGTTTTTCAGCGTCAATGAGCGCAAGCGCCGCCAAGACACAGCCCGCACGCCGTCGTTTAAAGGGGAAATGCGTCTGGCGGCCTCCCTGCAGGAAGCCATCATCATTGTGGATCAGCGCCGGCAGATTGTGCATATGAACCCGGCTGCCCATAAATTATTTCCCAATATTCGCGCCGGCTCCGACATTTCGACCTTGGGCGTGACCGCGAGCCTGACGGATTTAGTGGATGATTCATTGGCCGGGAAATCCACCAAGCCTTATGTCTACCAAGTCTTTGACCCGGTGGAGCGCCATATTCGCGTCACGGGATCCGCGCTCAAGCCCGAAAATAATGAGGCGATCTCGCGGGCCATTATCGTGTTTTACGATGTGACCGATTTGGAGCGGGCCAATGCGGTGCGGGCAGACTTTCTGGCCAATGCCTCCCATGAGCTCAAAACCCCGGTGGCCTCGCTTCTGGGCTATATCGAAACCTTAAACGGTCATGCCAAAAATGATCCGGAGGCGCGGGGCAAGTTCCTGACCATTATGCAGCAACAAGCCGAGCGCATGCAAAGATTGATCAATGACATTCTCTCCCTGCGCCGCATCGAATTGTCAGAGCACAAAGCCCCCACGGAAACCGCCGATCTCTATCTGGCGTTCCTGGCCGCCAAAGAAGCGGTCATGCCCATGGCGGAGCAAAAAAAGGTCAGCATTTCCTATGAAGGCCCCAAGGAATTATTAGTCCTGGGCAAACAGGATGAACTGGTTCAGCTCATTTTAAATATTGTCGATAACGCCGTGAAAATTTCTTCGGACAGCAATATCAACGTCAAAGGCGCCGTGATCGAAAAATGGGAATCCGCCAAAGCCTTTCCCAAAGATTATATGGCCGCCGGCAGTGAGCGCCGCCGCATCGTCAATCCGCCGCAAACCGGCATCTCTTACGCCCAGCTTCGCATTCGCGATCACGGCCCCGGATTTGACAAAGAACATTTGCCGCGCCTGTCAGAGCGGTTTTACCGCATCGCCGGAGACCGGACCTCGGCAGAAAAAGGTACCGGTCTGGGCCTGGCCATTGTCAAACATATCGTCATGCGCCACCGCGGCGGATTAATGGTGGAAAGCGCCCCCAAAATCGGCACGGAATTTTTCCTCATATTGCCGGTCTCAATCGGCGCCTCAGAATTGCGTGAGGCAGACGCAGAGCAACAAGTCTTCGTAAAATTTGCAAAGCCGAAAGAGTAGTTTCAATCATGACAGTTACTCCGGAGCCTAAGGAAAGATATTGGACACGCCAGTCCATAGAAAAACTCGCATTGAAGTTTTCTCTTCCTCACAATGATAACATGCAAGATTGGCCTTACGAAATTTCTGACCCTAACAGAGTGGAAGAATTTTTTGATGCCTTAAAGGACTATGCAACGGACCAAGATACGCAGTTCACATTAATGGACTTGGTTCTGCAATCGTTAGAAGAGTCCAAAATTGAATTGTTCGATAGTAAGATTGGCTTCGCATTACAAAGCTATTTGAAGGAACACTTTGAAACGCATGCTTATCAGATTTGGTATTGGTCAGCATTCGATAATAAGCTGACGGATAGTTGGCGTATTTCTCCATTTATTAGAAATATATGGAATGAAATGAATTCAGAAGAATAGATATGAAATTCGTGATTCATATTTGCGCGGTTTTTGCGATGATTGTTCTGATCGGGACGGAGGCCGCCGCCCATGGGGTGACCCAAGGTGACAAAGGCTATATTCAGGAAATCACCGGAGTCCATCTGATCCCGTTCCTTTATCTCGGCGCCAAGCACATGGTGACCGGTTATGACCACATCTTATTTCTGTTGGGGGTCATCTTCTTTCTCTACCGGATCAAAGATATTTCGATCTATGTCAGCCTGTTTGCCATCGGGCATTCCGTGACCATGCTGGCGGGAGTGTTTTTTGATTTTGGCATTAACAGCTATCTGATCGACGCCATTATCGGCCTCTCCATCGTGTATAAGGCGCTGGATAATATGGGCGCATTTCAGCGATGGTTCGGCGTGCAGCCCAATACCAAAATTGCCGTGCTGATATTCGGATTTTGTCACGGGTTCGGATTGGCCTCCAAGATCATTGATTATGATATTGCGCGGGACGGTCTTTTGCCCAATTTGCTGGCGTTT
>CALJNJ010000270.1 GCA_937981945.1 uncultured Caulobacterales bacterium
GGAGGTTTACCCCCCGGAAGATAAAGATCTACGCCATGAATTCTCTTTAATACAGTTAGCTTTTATATTTTATTGGGGGCGAGAGCATGCCGGTTTGCCGCTTCACCTCGGTCATGTTTTCGATAGTATGTATAGTTGTGCCAGTGAGGCCGTCTGGGCCTATCTTGATGGCGAAGATATTGAATGGTGCTATTTGTTTATAGATGAAAATCTTGACCGTAGTATGGATCAAGCTAGTTCATGGGTTGAAAAATCAATTATTCAGAGAGTGGAGAGATTTTGAGTTGCCTTTAAATCGTCTTGCACCACCGAATGTGGGCGCTTATGGGATCGGTAATTGTTAAACCGACTTTAAAGCATCCCGCCAGCGCGCCACCTGTTTCACAACCTCACTTGGCGCTGTTCCCCCGTAAGAGGTCCGGGAAGCGGCCGAGGCCAGGGGCGTCAGCACGGAATAAACATCATCCGAAATGCCGGGCTCAACCGATTGCATGTCCGC
The DNA here is from genome assembly GCA_937981945.1 of uncultured Caulobacterales bacterium. Taxonomy (GTDB): domain Bacteria; phylum Pseudomonadota; class Alphaproteobacteria; order Caulobacterales; family Maricaulaceae; genus JACOMS01. Next base: position 500 of record CALJNJ010000270.1, read on the forward strand.
GAGATCGAGCGCGTCCAATGTCTTTCCTTGTTTTTCCGCCAGTGCCACAATGGTTCCCGTCACATGATGGGCGTCGCGAAACGGCATGTTGAGTTTGCGCACAAGCCAGTCTGCCAAATCCGTTGCCGTTGAATAGGCGGCGGCGGCGCTGTCAGCGAGGCGGTCTTTATTGGGCTCCATATCCCGAACCATGCCGGCCATGGCGGCGAGGCCCAGTGAGAGCGCGTCAAAAGCATCAAAAACCGGTTCTTTATCTTCCTGCATGTCTTTGGAATAGGCCAGCGGCAGGCCTTTCATGACAATGGTCAGCGTGGTTAGCGCGCCCATGATCCGGCCCACTTTGGCGCGGATCAGCTCGGCCGCATCCGGGTTTCTTTTTTGCGGCATAATGGAACTGCCGGTGGTGAACGCATCCGATAATTTGATGAACTGAAACTGGGCTGAGGTCCAAATCACAATCTCTTCGGACAGGCGGGACAAATGAGTGGCGCAAATGGCTGCGACGGACAAAGCTTCGAGCGCAAAGTCCCGCGCCGAAACAGCGTCCAAGGAATTGGACATGGGCCGGTCAAAGCCCAGCTCTTTGGCCGTCATATCCCGGTCGATGGGATAGGGCGTGCCGGCCAGGGCTGCGGCGCCGAGCGGGCATTCATTCATCCGCTTGCGCGCATCACGCAGACGCGAGCGATCGCGCGCGAACATTTCCAGATAGGCCAGCATGTGATGACCGAAGGTCACGGGCTGGGCATTTTGCAAATGGGTGAAGCCCGGCATGATCGTATCCGTATGGGCGGCGGCCTTGTCTAAAAGGGCCGACATCAGATCAGTCATCTGTCCGTCAAAGTGATCAAGATAGTCCCGCACCCACAAACGGAAATCCGTTGCCACTTGGTCATTGCGGGATCGGCCGGTGTGAAGCCGTCCGGCGGCTTCTCCGATTTTGTCTTTTAAGCGGCCTTCTATATTCAGGTGGATATCTTCCAGCTCATCCGTAAACGGAAAACTGCCGGCTGCGATCTCGGCCTGTATGTCTTTCAGACCTTTTTGTATATCCGCCAAATCCTGCTGCGAGATAATATCATTTTTGGCCAGCATGGCGGCATGGGCCAAAGATCCCCTGATATCTTGGTCGGCCAGACGCCGGTCAAAACCGATAGAAACATTGATAGCCTGCATCAGCTCGCCGGGTGCGGCGGAAAAGCGCCCGCCCCACATTTTCTGTTTGGCGCTGTTTTGCTTCGTGTTATCAGATCCGGTCATGAAAGCCCTGTCTTTGTCCAATGCCATAAAATTAATGGTTGTCATCGGTCTCTTAGCCATATTCTCGGTCATTGTGCAATCCTGCCAATCCCCGAAAAACGGTCTTGAGGCCTTTCGCACCAAATCTTTGAAGCGTTTACATGTTTTGGAAGCGCCGCCGGTTCAGGCTTCCGTCAAATTCCAAGGCCCCGGCGGAAAAGAGATGAGCCTTGACGCCTATCGGGGCAAATATGTGCTCCTAAATGTCTGGGCAACTTGGTGTCCGCCTTGCGTGGCGGAAATGCCCTCGCTTGATCAATTACAAGCGCTGCGGGGCGGGGATAATTTTGAAGTGGTTACGATCAGCATGGACCGGCAGGCCGTTCACGCATCTGAGTTTTTCGAAAAATACAAATTGAATAATCTGACGCCCTGGCACGATGCATCCTTTGCCATGAATGTGCGGGTCAGAGCGAGAGGACTGCCAATATCCATTATATATGATCGCAATGGCCGCGAAATCGGCCGCGTCTCCGGTGAAGCGGATTGGGCCTCCGAAGAAGCTTTGAAACTGATTGATCATTTATTAGAAAGGCCGTTTTAGAGAGTCATTTAGCTCACTACCCCACCATCATTTTGACCGGGTTAAAACTGCGCCGATGTATGGGGCTGGGGCCAAGCTCCAATATTTTGGCGCGGTGGATCTCGGTTCCGTAACCTTTATGGCCGGCAAATCCGTAGCCCGGATAGCGTTTATCGGCCTCGGTCATCAACCTGTCACGGGTCACTTTGGCCACAATAGAGGCGGCCGCAATGGAGAGACAACGGGCATCGCCTTTGATCAGGGTTTGCGCCGGACACGGTAATGGCGGCGCTTTATTGCCGTCAATCAAAGCCGCCTCAGGGATGATGGGCAGGGCCGCAACGGCGCGCTGCATGGCAATCATTGTGGCGCCCAAAATATTGGCCCGATCAATTTCTTCCGGCTCTGCAATGCCGATTCCTGTCCGCGATGTTACCAAAATGTCATTCATTAGGAGTTCACGGATTTCATGAGATAAAACCTTACTGTCATTAAGGCCTTGAGGAAGATTATTCGGGTCCAGGATGACCGCAGCGGCCACGACAGGGCCGGCCAAAGGGCCGCGACCCGCTTCGTCGACGCCGCATACGGGGCCTGTAAACCGAGATTCAAAAGTCCAATCGGGTGTTTTTTTTGACATGTGTAATTTCCGGCCCGAATCCTGCACTTTTTGCAGTAACAGGGTTTGTTCTGACAATAAAGGTCTGCTAATAAGCGGCCACCAAGAAATATTAGGAGTTAAAAATGGCTAAGTTTCGTATGGGTGCAACGGCGTTCGGTTTTGCCGCAACAGCTTTATTGGCCACCTCTGCTTATGCTATCGGAAATGCGTCTGAGTGCGCATCAGAAGGCGGTTCATGGATGCAATTGAGCAATAGCGATTACTGCTTGGTTCAAATTCGTCCTGAAGAATATCGCGATCCTGTCTATGACGGTAACCAATTGGGCGTTGCGGAATGCCCGGGCGACACGCGTCATGACGGCGTATATTGCATGTATCCGGTCAATATCCGGCCCAAGCCTGCCGTGGCGACACCGGCGGATTTTGAAACAACACCCGAAGAAGCGACAACGACTATCGTGAATGACGTGGTCGATGATGCCGTCGAATCCGGTGTTAACGCAGCGACTGACGCTGTTAAGGACGCCGTCGAATAAGATCGCCGATATATGAATTTTGAAAACCCGCCTTATGGTGGGTTTTTTTGTGGGCGCTGATCATG
>CALJNJ010000271.1 GCA_937981945.1 uncultured Caulobacterales bacterium
GCCAATAAATGCCACGGGAATTTTTCGCCCGGATCGATTTTGCGTCCGGGGGCCACATCACTGTGCCCCACCACGTTACGCGGATTAATGTCATGACGGGCTATAATCGCCTGAGACAACCAAAGAACCGCGCCGATCTGCTCTTCAGGGAAATCCGGTAATCCGAAATCATGGCCGCCATTGACGATCTCAATCCCGATAGACGCGGAATTTACATCCGCAATACCGTTCCAGCTGGCGACACCGGCGTGCCAAGCGCGTTTATTTTCGTCGACAAGCTGAAAAATCTCGCCGTCTTCCTCGATCACATAATGAGAGCTCACCTTAGCGTCCGCATCACAGAGGCGGTCCAAGGCCGCTTTACCGGAACTCATTCCGGTATAGTGCAGCACCAATATGGAGATTGGCAGTTTACGATCGTCAAAATTGGGGCTTGGCGTGTGCTTAATTTTGGCCTTAGCCATAAGATATCTCTCCCGTATCAGAGGATAGTCTTAAACACAGAATGGGAAAAGTCTAATCTTCGACTGACCAGCCGTCAGGCGTCTGACGGGCGTCAATAACGGGACCGTCTGTTTCAGGTTCACGATAAGCTTTAAACTGGGCTTCCATATCCTGGCGGGCTTGCTCGTAATGGGCCTGAGGGCCGAACGGTTTACCCGTAATCTTGGCTTTCGCCCAAAAAAGCGCGAAAACTGCCAATCCGAATACGGTCAGTCCGGCAACAACAAAGAACGCCACAACGGCGCCTGTCATTAAGACAAATATGCCGCCAATGGCCATAGCCGCCAAGATCAGCCCTCTCATGAGAGACTTCAAAAAGCCCGGCTGGCCTGAAATATACCGCGTCTGAGTCATGCCTCTAATGTCTGCATTAAACGGGCCAAGGTCAAGAGGGGGCCTCATTTATTATTTTTAATGTCATAAACCGGGTCCTGATCGCATCTTTTTGATCTCGGCATAGGCTTTGTTGACCATGGCCATTTTGTGGTTGGCCAGCCCCATAAGTTCTTTGGGCAGGCCCCTCGCCGCCAAGCGGTCCGGGTGGTTGGCCGCGGCCATTCGGCGGTAAGCCTTTTTCAAATCAGCGTCGCTGATATCTTCATCGACACCTAAAATCAGATAAGGATCATCGGCGGCGCGGCCCATATGGGCAATTTTAATGCGCTGAAACTCGCGGTCGGAAAAGCCAAAGATCTCACCGGTCGTCTCCAGAAACGCCATTTCATCATCTGTGACAACCCCGTCCGCCAAGGCGATATGAAATAATCCGTCGAGAACATCTTCAAGGGCGGCCGGCTGCGCCCTGTATTTCTTGGCGACAATTTGGGCGTAACGCTCAAAACCCAATGTAGTTTTACGTGCCAGGTCAAAAAACCGCCCTATGTCACGTTCATTTTCGGGACTGGCCTGAAACACACGTTTAAAGGCCTCGACCTCATCAGCGGAAACATGACCGTCTGATTTGGCCATCTTAGCCCCAAGGGCAATTAAGGCGGCCGTAACCCCGGCCGGTTCAATTCGGCCGGGTTTACCGTCTTCATCAATCGCCGGCGGCGGGCCGAAAAGGCGCGCCCCGGCAGTAATGATACGTTCCCACAAATTCATGACGTGCCCGCGTTAAGAGACTTAGGAAAAAACAATATCCGCTTCAGTCTTTGCCTTAACTTCATCGGCCGAAACGCCGGGCGCAAGTTCTTTGACTCTGAACCGTTTCTGCGCCCCTTCTCTGGCAAAGACGCCTAAATCCGTGATCACCATATCGATACAATTGCGTCCGGTCAGCGGCAGGGTACAGGCCTTCAAAAACTTGGGCTCACCCCGTTTATTGGTGTGATCAAAAACGGCAATACAGCGTTTGACGCCGGCAACCAGATCCATAGCGCCGCCCATGCCTTTGACCATTTTCCCCGGGATCATCCAATTGGCGATATCCCCGTTTTCAGCCACTTCCATAGCGCCGAGAATAGACAGATCAATGTGTCCGCCTCTGATCATGGCAAAGCTGGTCGCGCTGTCGAAGAATGAGGATTTCGGCAATGTCGTAATGGTCTGCTTGCCGGCATTGATCAAATCTGCGTCTTCGTCACCCGGATAAGGAAATGGCCCCATACCCAGCATGCCATTTTCGCTTTGAAGAGTTACGTCAATGCCCTCAGGAATATGATTGGCAACGAGCGTTGGAATACCGATGCCCAAATTGACGTAAAACCCGTCTTCCAATTCCAAGGCCGCTCTGGCGGCCATTTGATCACGGGTCCAGCCGCGTTTTTCATCGCTCATGACACGCTCCTTTCCCGGATCGTTAATTGTTCGATACGTTTTTCACATTTGGCTTCGACAATTCTTTGGACAAATATGCCGGGTGTATGAATGAAATTCGGATCAAGCCCGCCCGGCGCGCATAATTCGTCAACCTCGGCGACGGTGACTTTACCGGCCATGGCCATCATGGGATTGAAGTTTCTGGCGGTGGCTTTGAAAATCAAATTTCCGTCCGTATCACCGCGCCAAGCTTTGACAATTGCCAGATCAGCTCTGAGACCGGTTTCCATAACATAAGTCTCGCCGTCAAAATCCTGATGAGGCTTACCCTCTCCGATAACAGTGCCGACACCTGTTTTGGTGAAAAAGCCCGGAATGCCCGCGCCGCCGGCTCGAATACGTTCGGCCAAAGTTCCCTGCGGATTGAATTCCAGTTCAAGTTCACCCGCCAAATATTGCCGCTCAAATTCTTTATTTTCGCCCACATAAGAACTGAGCATTTTCTTGATCTGCCGGGTTTCAAGAAGAAGCCCCAAACCGAATCCGTCAACGCCTGCATTATTGGATATGGCCGTAATATCTTTTACGCCGCTGTCACGCAGGGCCGCGATCAGGTTTTCCGGAATTCCGCAAAGCCCGAACCCACCGGACATGACGGACATTCCGTCAAATGTCAGCCCGCTGAGAGCATCATGCGCGTTATCAAAGACTTTATTCGCCATCGACTCACCTTTTCTGTTTTTTGATCTTTTCGCGGATTAAGCCGGGCGGCGCAACATGCGAAAGAAAATTACTGACCCGATCATGCCGGCCAGGAAGAATAAAATATTGGGCAAAGCAAAACTGACCGACGATAAAGCCGGTCCCGGACACAGCCCTGATAACCCCCACCCGATCCCAAAAAGCGCCGCCCCCATGACAAGCTGCACATCGATCATGGTTTTTTGAGGTAAGCTCCATTCGCCTTCCAACAATGGCGCCGGCCGCCGCAAAACGGTTCGGTATCCTAAAAATGTGATCAAGAGCGCGGACGCCATGACCAAAGCCAAACTTGGGTCCCAATTTCCGAAAAAATCCAAAAACCCAATGACTTTTGCGGGGTTGGTCATTTGGGAAATCAGCAGTCC
>CALJNJ010000272.1 GCA_937981945.1 uncultured Caulobacterales bacterium
TCAGCGATAATCAGCGCCGCTTTTCGGATAACGCGCACGGTTTCGGACCACATGCCCAAAGTCTCAATGCCGGTGAGCGGAACAAAACAGGCATCATCAGCATCGTCAGCAGCTACGGGCTGTCCCGACTGCCAGAGGGCAATGTAGTCATGGAGCCGGTAATGAAAGCCTTCAAACTTTGCGTCCAGAGTTTCAATTTTGTCGGCCAGTTTTGCCGTGACGCCGGTTTCCTCGCCCAGCTCGCGAAGGGCGGCCTTTTTTTCCGTTTCGCCGGGCTCAATTCGCCCGCCCGGAATAGACCATTCGCCTTTGCGCGGCGGCTTCCCCCGTTTAATCAACAGAACTTGGTCGCCTTTCAGGCAAACGACTCCAACGCAATCAATGGCTTGCTTCATAGCGCCGAATAAGATTTTATCGCAGCGGTAATTTCAAGGGATATTTGCAAATGTGCGGACGTTTTGCCCTGCATTCAAATTTGGAAGAGGTTTCAGCGCTCTTTGGCGCAGAGATCGGCAATGACGGTTTGTGGGACTGGGAACCGAATTACAATGTCTCGCCGGGCACCGTTATTCCCATTGTGGCCTTGGACGGAAAACGCACGGCCAAAGTTGTTCCCATGCGCTGGGGCCTTCACCCGCACTGGCGCAAAGAGGCCCCCGAGGGCAGACCGCTTTTTAACGCGCGGGTTGAAACCGCCTCGGAGAAGCCCAGTTTTCGCACGCCCTATCGGCGAAGGCGGTGTCTCATTCCCGTCAATGGCTGGTATGAATGGGACCGGTATGAGGGGGCCAAACGTCCGTTCTTTATCAAAGACAAAGACGAGCCCATCACGGCTTTTGCCGGGCTTTGGGATCAATGGCGCGTCGACGAAGGGATCACGCTTTTATCGGCGACAATTTTGACCACGGCGGCAACGGGACAGATGAAGCATTTGCATCACCGCATGCCGGTTCGTTTGCCGGAAGAAGATTGGGATAATTGGATGGATTGGGACGGTAAGCCGGATCGGCTCTTACCCAATATGAAGGGCAGTGATGATCTAATTTGGTATGAAGTTGATGATGAGGTGAATTCAGGCCGGGCCCAAGGGCCTGACCTGATTATACCGGTTTGATTATTTTTTCGGCGGCGGCTGCTTGCGCGAGAACACCAAAGTCTCATCGGTGGATTCGCCGGATATAAATTTATAGCCGTCCAAATCAAAATCTCTGAGATCAGACGGATTATCGATCCGGTTCAGGACAATCCATTTGGCCATGAGGCCGCGGGCATATTTCGAAAAGAACGAAATATTTTTGGCTTTGCCGTCTTTCACATTTAGAAATTTGGCATCGATAACCCGTTCCGATTTAAACGGCTTGGCGACAACTTTGTAATATTCATTGGAGGCCAAATTGACGATGGTTTGTTCGTCATGACCGGACAGTTCATCGCGCAAAACATCGGCGACGGCAGGCCCCCAAAATTCATAGAGATTTCCGCCGCGCTTGGTCGGCAGGCGCGTGCCCATCTCCAGGCGATAGGGCTGCATGGCGTCCATGGGGCGCAAGACGCCGTAGAGTCCCGATAAGATGCGCAAGTGATCCTGCGCATAATTCAAATCATCATCGCTCCAACTATTGGCATTCAGCCCGCGGTAAACATCACCGTTAAAGGCCAGGGCGGCCTGCTTGGCAGAATTGCTTTTATGGGCGGCGTTGAAACTCTTAAAGCGCTCGGCGTTGAGCTCCGCCAGATTGTCGGACAAGTGCATGAGTTTTTTAAGGTCAGCCGCCGATTGGGCTTTGACTTCTTTGACGAGCTCAGTGGCGTCTTTTGCCAATAATAATTCAGTCGGGCCCGGACGGTTTTCAGCCGGGTCGAAATTTAAATTTTTGGCAGGGGATAACAAGGTCAGCATATCTATTCCTCCTAACGTCAACCTGTTGGTTCGTACGCGTGGGTACAAAGCCTGTATAGCCGGAATGCCCGCCTAAGTCAAAGATTGGGTCTTCAATTTTGCGAGAGAATGACTTGAACAAAATATGCGTCCGGCTAGTCTGCCGGGCATGGCAATTGAAATTCAAACCTTTGACAATGTTCCGCAGGGCGAACTGACGGCGTATGACAAAAAGCTCCATGCGCTCGGGATCATGAAAACCATTTACGTTCCGGTTCACCCCCGAGTGACGGAGATTAAAATTGAGCTAGGTCGCGCGGCCGAGCGCACGGTCAATATGTTTCAAAACCCGCACCGCCGCCAACAGGATTTGATGCATGAAATGTTTTTCGAAACTTACGGCGATTGGAGCCGGGCGGCCCTGAATTTGGATTTGCCCAGTTTCCCGTTTCAATATCCGGCAAGCGGATCCAATGAAGCCATACGCGAAACCATTGCCTTTCATGCCTCGCAATCCCAAACGGCCGGACAAGAGCCGCGCATTCATGTTTTTGAAGGCGAGTATGAAGGCTATACGGCCCATGCTCAGACCCATAATGTTACCATCGTCAAACACAGCCGGGATGATTTTGAAGCTTCGCTTGAGCACTCCCTCAAACCGGGCGAGCCGTTTTATCTGAGCATGCCCAGCGGGATCGACGGGAATATTTGGCCGGATTATGACAGATTTCTGCGTCATTTGGAAAACCGTCACCCGATGACGCGCCTCATGGTCGATTTGGCCTATTTGAACACAACCCAAGAGACGCCGATCATTCGCACCGACTCCCCGGTGATTGACGGCATTTTCATCAGTATGAGTAAATCCTATCCCGGCACATATTATGACCGGGTCGGAGGACTGATCAGCAAGACCCAAATGCCGGGTCTCTACGGCAATAAGTGGTTCAAAAATTTGAACGGACTTCTTTTGGGTATCAATTTGATGACCAATTCGCCGCTGGGGGAAATACCGGCTGATATGGCCCGCGCCCAGCGCCATGCCATTGATAAATTGCGGGGCGTATTGGGCGATGATTTAACACCGTCGGATGTCACTTTTATCGCCACTCAAGACGTGCCCGAAGACCCAAGCGAAATTCAAAAATCCCTGTTGCGCGCCGGGAAAGTCAGATATTGTCTGACACCGTCAATTATCGAGTTTTTACATAAATGAAAAACGTTCAACTTTGCGTCACCCGAGATGATGTCCATGCGGCGTGCTATGAATTACTGCGCTCCAAGCCGTTTAAACAATCCTATCAGGAGCGGGGACATATTTTCAAAGCCATAGATCAATATGCGGATCTGCCGCGCATTTTATGTGACTATTCGAACTACGCCTTGGAGCGGTCTCATTTCTATCCGTATTGGGGCGTTCTTCCGCGCCGCGATTACGGGTCAAATGCCCCTTTGTCCGATTTATATTATCTGCACGAGCAGGGGCATTCAATCGTCGCCGGATATCAGGAAAATCAGCCCTTTAGTTTATGGGTCAACCGGCTCACCCAAGAAGAGGCGCGCACAAGTGTTCAAAGTGAGCTGGCGATCTATTTCCATTTGCCCGACTTGCGGGCTGAAGTCTTTACGGAACAGACCATATGGGCCGACAGATTTCTGAAAGAAGACGTCAAAATATTTGAAGGCAAAGACCACCGCCTGCCGCAAGGTATGGACGGCTCGACAAGTAATTGGAGCTTGTTTGAAAAAGATCCGGAATTATTCACGCTCTTCGCCATGGAGAAAAGAGCGGCCATTATGCAGAGCTCCGATCCGGCGGCTTTGGACGAGCAAGAACAAGTAATTCACAGCTATGCGGCCAATAATTTTCGCTGGGCCAATATTTGGCGGCCCGTTCGCGAAAAAGTGGAAAAGGCCATGCTGATTTTGGACCGCGCCGGTGAGGTCGACCGGGGCCATGCCCTTGCGGCTCATCTGGCTTTTTTACAGGCAGAGACAGGCGACGGCATATGCCCGTTTGAGCAGCAGGCGCGAGAGTTTTTAGCGGTCATGGAAGACTTCAAAGCCCGTCTGAACGTCAACTATATGGATAAGACCCAAGCTAAAGCATAACTCTTGGGTTCATCATATTATCGGGGTCGATGGCTTGTTTGACGGCGCGTAGGAGCGTCATCTTTACGGGGTCTGCCCGTTCTGCCAGATCACTCCGCTTCATAATGCCGATCCCATGTTCGGCTGAAATAGATCCGTCCAAATCATCCACAATATCAAAAACCGCCTTTGAGATATCATTCCAGCGCGCCAGAAAAACCTCGCGGTCTGCGCCTTCGGGCTGCGCCACATTATAATGAATATTGCCGTCGCCAAAATGACCGAAAGCGACGGGCCTGCAATTGGGCTCGAGTTTTAAAACCGCTTGATCGGCCCGCGTGAGAAATTCAGGGATCCGATCAATCGGGATGGTGATGTCTTGTTTGACCGATGCGCCGTTATGTTTTTGCGCGGCGGACATATGCTCGCGCAGGGCCAGCAGGGCTGACGCTTGAGCTTCGGACTTTGCAATGACCGCATCGGCGATCAGCTCTTTTTCCAAAGCCCCCGACAGCTTTTGCTCGGCCAGTTCATTGCCTTGTGCTTCGTTTTCGGTTTCCCAATCGATCAGCGCATACCAATGATACGCCTTTCTAAACGGATCCGATTGCCCCGGTATATGGCGCAGGACCAGATCAAGACCGACGCGCGGCATGACTTCAAACATGGCCAGGCGGTCGGATTGCCGGCAGTGATCCAAAAGACGCACCGCATCTTCGGCAGAGGCCAGGGCGCACATGGCGCGCTGAATATGGCCGGGTTTGGAAAACAGCTTTAAACTGGCGGCGGTGATAATGCCCAGAGTTCCTTCGGCGCCCAGGAAGAGCCGGGACAAATCATATCCGGTATTATCTTTGCGAAGATCGGTCAGGCCGTTGTAAATTTCGCCGTTTGGTAAAACCGCTTCCACGCCAAAGACCAAGTCTTTGGTCGTGCCGTATTTGACCACATGCACGCCGCCGGCATTGGTCGACAGATTGCCGCCAATTGTGCACGTGCCTTCAGAGGCCAGTGACAGCGGGAATTTGCGCCCGGCATTATCCGCCGCCTCTTGAATATTGGCGAGGGTCACGCCGGCTTCGGCGATTAAAGCATTGGTGACAATGTTGACCGATCTGACATTATTCATACGCCGCGTTGATAATAGAATTTCACCCTGCGGGGTTTGCCCGCCGACAAGGCCGGTATTGCCGCCTTGCGGGACGATCTTCAGTCCGCTCTCGCGGCAAATATTGACAATCTTTTGGGTTTCCTGCGCGCTCTTAGGCATGACCATGATGGGTGTCTGCCCAAAATATTTATCCCGCCATTCCGTGAGCCAAGGCGCGATCACATCCTGATCTTCGGTCCAGGAGCCGGGCGGTAAGGCTTGTTTCAGTGTGTCTATACCTGCCATCTCAATTTCTCTCGGCGGCGGCTCGGCTCAGCCTGTCATTAATGGCGGCGCCCAGATGTGCGTTCGGAATAGGCGCCACGGCGATTGTGTCAGCAGTGTCGGCCAATCGAAGAAATTTGTAAAGATTGCGCGCCGCTTCGGACAAATCACCTTGGGGTGATAAATTGAATTTCGTTTCTACATCCGTTGGGCCAAAGGCCAAATAGACCTCGCCGTTTCGTTTCTCTGCCGCGTTCAGCCTGACCTTGGCTTTCGGCGCATAGTGACTGCTCAGCATACCGGGCGCGGACGGTTTGGCGGCTTTGGCCGGAAGGCGAAGCTCGGAAATATAGGGCACGAAATCTTCGGCCGGGATGGCGCCGGCGCGCAATAAAAGCGGATAGTCGCCGGTCAAGCTGATGACGGTGGATTCGATACCGTTATCGCACGGGCCGTCATCAATAATCAGGTCGACTTTCCCGGCGAGATCATCTTTGACATGGTTTGCCGTCGTCGGGCTGACATGACCGGATCTATTGGCGCTTGGCATGACAATGGGGCCGCGAAAACCGGATTGCCGAAAGGCTTTAGCCCACGGCGCGTCCGGGCATCTGACCGCCAAACTGCTGAGGCCTGCGCCGGCCACTTTGCTGATGGATTTTTTGCCTTTGGGCAAAACCAGCGTCAAAGGTCCCGGCCAAAAAGCCGCCATGAGCTTGCGCGCCAAAGGCGATATTACGACATAATCATCCAAATGTTCGGGGCCGAAAAAATGAGCAATCAAAGGATTGTGAGACGGACGCCCCTTGGCTTTATAAATCTTGCGAACGGCGTCATCATTGAGCCCGTCCGCCGCCAGCCCGTAAACCGTTTCGGTCGGCAGGGCCACCAGCCCGCCCGCTTTGAGCGTCTGAATGGCAGTCTTATAGCTGCCAGGTGTGGCTTTCAGCGTTTCCATCAAGCTTTTGTGTCTCATTATAGGTGCAATTAACATTGCGCACGGTCAGCCTAGCCTATAATGGGAAGCCACTTTGAATCCTATCTAAAAGATAATGAAATTCTGACTTGATTACAGCGCGAAGCCGCCTCAAAGGAAACTATGGCTGACAATTTTGATACCGATCCAATGCTAACGGGTAAAGTTCCCGAGGGCCGTGAGCCTGACTCGGACAAATCTGGCTTGGACAAATCTGACGCGGTCGCTGACGCCGGCACAAAAAAGAAGAAAAAGAAAAAGGAAAAGCCGGTCGATAATAGGACCTTCAAAGAGAAAGTCATGATCGAGGTCAAATTCTTCGCCGGCTTGATCGCCTTTCTATTAGTGTTTTGGACAACAATTTTCGGGAATTATAAAATCCCGTCAGAGAGCATGCAGCCCACATTGGAAGTGGGGGATCATCTCTATGTCTCCAAATTTGCCTATGGCTATTCCCGTCATTCAGTGCCGCTCAATTTGCACAAATTGCCGATCTTCCCGAAACGGGGAAAAATATTTTCGAAAGTGCCCAAGCGTGGTGATGTGGTGGTTTTCAGAAACCAGTTTACCGAAATGGTCATGATTAAACGTGTTTTTGCCATTCCCGGCGACCGTATCAAAGTGACCGGCGGGCGCTATTATCTCAACGGCGAATTAGTCGAACGAAAAGAAATTAAAACGCTCACTTACCGTGATCACAAAGACAAAGCCCCGACAACGGTAATATCTTATGCCGAGCAATTCCCGGGCGAGAAAAGCCCGCATGTTGTCTACGAAGTCAGCGACCGCAAAAGCCTGGATAATGCCGGCGAATTTACGGTCCCCAAAGACACGGTGTTCTTCTTGGGGGATAACCGCGATAATTCCATCGACAGCCGCGCGCCTTACGGCCCTCATATTCCGGGTACGGGACCCGGTTTTGTACCGTTTGATCACCTGATCGGACGGGCTGATTTGATTATGTTCTCCCTGAAGCGCTGCAAAAAGGAAACCGGCTATCACTGCCCCGGTCGCCGCGCGCTGACGCCGCTCTAAAACACTGGACTCTTGCCCCTAAATCTTCCAATAGGCGCGCGATGCAAAAAGATGTCATCATATTGGTTCGCCACGGGAAACCGGCCCTGTCCCGCAAGGTCAGGCTGACCTGGCGCGGCTACAGAGATTGGTGGCAGCAATATGATGCCGGCGGTCTGGCGGAAAACCAAAAAATACCCAAAAAGGTTCAGGCCTGGGTCGACAAAGCCGATCTGATGTTTTCCAGCCCGCTCAGACGGGCGCGCGAAACGGCAGCCCTTTTAACCGGTCACAATGAAACGCCGACAGATGACGATTTGGTAGAGGCCGCTTTGCCGCCGCCCCATTTGGGACCGCTGACATTCAGGCCGCGAACTTGGGGTACGATTGCGCGGGTCTTTTGGTTCGTTGGTTATTCCGACGGTATGGAAAGTCACCATGAGGCTCGCATTCGGGCGAACCGAACAGCCGTCAAACTGGCTGAACACGCGGCCGGCGGAAAAACGGTATTGGTAACGGCCCACGGTTGGTATAACCGTATGGTCAAAGGGTCCCTGATCAAGCAGGGCTGGAAATGTATTAGCCAAAACGGCGATCTCCATTGGAGCCACCGCGTTTTTGAGCGCCAAACGATAGAGTAAATGATGAGCGATAAACCTGTTGAAACACTAAGCTTTGAAGACGCGCTGGGCGAGCTTGAGATTATCGTCGAAAAATTAGAAGGCGGTGATGCGCCGCTGGACGAAAGCATCAAAATTTACCAGCGAGGGGCTGAGCTGAAAGCTCATTGCGAAGCCAAGCTGAAAGATGCGCGCTTGAAAGTGGAAAAAATCGTGCTGGACGGAAAGGGACAAGCCCGGACCGAGGAATTTGACGGCTGATCTTTCCGTGGTCCCGTCCGAGTTTCAATCCCGACTGACCCTTGCGCGCCGCGAAACCGACGCCGTGCTCGACCGGCTGCTGCCGGCACCTTCCGGACATCAATCCGTCATCATGGAAGCCGTTCGCTATGCAATACTGGGCGGCGGCAAACGGTTTCGGCCGTTTTTACTGGCGGAGTGCGCGCGGGTTTTCGGACATGACCACAGATCAGTTTGGGCCGCCGGCGCCGCCCTTGAGTGTATTCACGCCTATTCTTTGGTCCATGACGATTTGCCGTGTATGGACGATGATGATCTGCGCAGAGGGCGGCCGACGCTACATAAAAAATTTGATGAAGCCATTGCGGTTTTGGCCGGCGATGCTTTGCAGACCCACGCCTTTGAAATTTTGGCGGGACTCGAAATCCCGGCGGAGACAAAATGTGAATTGATCTCTGGACTGGCCTCTGCCTCCGGTGTCTCCGGCATGATTGGCGGGCAGGTTATTGACATTCAGGCCGATGAAAAATCGAGAAACGAACAATTGATAACCGAGCTGCAACGTCTGAAGACAGGCGCCTTGATCCGCTATGCCGCGCAAGCCGGAAGTATATTAGGGGGCGCGCCTGAAAAAGACCGTTTGAATTTGTGTCAATACGCCGAAGATTTGGGCCTGATTTTTCAAATAACCGACGACATTTTGGACGTGGAAGGTGACGCCGCGACTTTGGGAAAAGCCGTCAAAAAGGATGAAAACCTCGGAAAAGCCACATTTGTGTCAATTCTTGGCCTTGTCGGTGCGAAAGAAAAAGCCAAACAACTGGCAGATAGGGCAAAAGGACGCCTTGCGCCTTATGGTGAAAAGGCCCAAATACTAGTGGAAACAGTTGATTACATACTTGTGCGGGATCGCTGAAGCGATTGACAAGAGAGCGCTATGATTGAAACGCCATTATTGGATAAAGTGAAATATCCGGCTGATATGCGGGATTTCTCTCGGGACGAGCTGAAGCAGCTCGCCGATGAGCTGCGCGCCGAAGTGATTGATGCCGTCTCTGTAACCGGCGGGCATTTGGGCGCAGGGCTGGGTGTGGTCGAGCTGACGGTTGCGATTCACCATGTGTTTAACACGCCGGACGACAAACTCATCTGGGATGTGGGCCACCAATGCTACCCCCATAAAGTCTTGACCGGACGCCGTGACCGAATTCGGACTTTGCGAAAAGGCGGCGGTCTGTCAGGATTCACCAAGCGCGCGGAAAGTGAATATGATCCGTTTGGCGCGGCCCATTCGTCAACATCGATTTCAGCGGGCCTTGGGTTCGCCACGGCCAGAGATCTGGCGGACGGGGATAATCATATTATCAGCGTTATCGGCGACGGCGCGATCACGGCCGGCATGGCCTATGAAGCTATGAATAATGCCGGGGCATCGGATTCGCGGATGATCGTTATTTTGAATGATAATGATATGTCCATCGCGCCGCCGGTTGGCGCCATGAGTGCGCTGCTGGCCAAAATGGTTTCATCACAAGGATATCAAGCGGTTCGGGGTTTTGCTAAAAACATCGTCAAAGACGCCCCGCGGCCGGTTTTTGAAACGGCAAAAAAGGCCGAAGAATACAGCCGCGGCATGGTGACCGGCGGAACTTGGTTTGAAGAATTAGGTTTCTATTATGTGGGTCCGGTGGACGGACATGATCTGGATCATTTATTGCCGGTTTTGGAAAACGTCAAAGCCATGAAGAACGGCCCTGTTTTAATCCACGTTGTGACCCAAAAGGGTAAAGGCTACGCGCCGGCGGAAAACTCTGCCGACAAATATCACGGTGTCTCCAAGTTTAATGTGGTCACAGGAGAACAATCCAAATCGATACCCAATGCGCCGAGCTATACCCGGGTATTTGCCGATCAGCTCATCAAAGAGGCTGAGAAGGACGATAAAATCGTTGGGATCACGGCCGCTATGCCAAGCGGGACAGGCCTGAATTTATTCGAAGATAAATTCCCCGATCGCATGTTTGATGTCGGGATTGCCGAACAACATGCGGTGACTTTTGCTGCCGGCTTGGCCGCTGACGGCTATCGTCCGTTTTGCGCGATTTATTCGACATTTTTGCAGCGTGGATATGACCAAGTTGTGCACGATGTGGCTATTCAAAACCTGCCGGTTCGGTTTGCCATGGACAGAGCCGGCCTGGTCGGCGCTGACGGTCCCACACACGCCGGCGCTTTTGACATTGCTTATCTCGGATGTTTGCCCAATTTCGTGCTGATGGCCGCAGCGGACGAAGCTGACCTGACACGCATGGTGACAACGGCAGCCCGATATGATCAGGGTCCGATTGCCTTTCGATATGCCAGAGGCGAAGCAACCGGTATCGAGATACCCCAAGACCCGCAGCCATTGGAAATCGGCAAAGGCCGCATTATAAAAGAAGGCACAAGGATCGCGCTTCTGTCCTACGGTACGCGTTTGGGCGAAGCCGTGCAGGCGGCGGAGCAGCTTGATTCATTAGGTCTGTCGGCGACGGTCGCAGATGCCCGTTTTGCCAAACCGCTTGATACGGATTTGGTATGCCGCTTGGCCGATGAGCATGAAGTACTGATCACCATTGAGGAAGGCTCTATGGGCGGCTTCGGCGCTTATGTTTTGCAGGAGCTCGCGAAAGCCGGACGGCTGGATTACGGTCTGAAAGTCAGAACCATGGTCCTGCCGGACATTTTCATCGATCAGGACCAGCCGGCGCTGATGTATGAACAGGCCGGCCTTCACGCCGACGGAATCGTCGAAGAAGTTTTCCGTATATTGGGCAAAGATTTCGCGCAAAAAGGCGCGCTCGCTTGACAAAAATGCGGCTCGACGCCTTTCTGGCCGAAGGCAATTATTTCGACAGCAGAGCCCGCGCGGCTTCGGCCGTCAAAGCCGGCAAAGTCAAAGTCGACGGCCGCGTGGTTTTAAAACCCGCTTTTAAAGTCAATTCGGACAATCACATCAGCGCTGATCAAGAACATGATTTTGTATCGCGCGGCGGATTAAAACTCGATCACGCTTTGCGGGTTTTTAAAGTCTCGGCGGCGGGCAGGATTTGTTTGGATATCGGGGCGTCGACCGGCGGATTTACGGATGTCTTGCTGCGCACGGGCGCGGCCAAAATTTACGCGGTCGATGTGGGGCGGGACCAGCTTCATCAAAAGCTTCGCCTTGAACCGGCCGTTATCTCTATGGAGCAAACCGATGCGCGAAATCTAACCCGAGGCATGTTTGATGATTTGCCCGATCTGTTGGT
>CALJNJ010000273.1 GCA_937981945.1 uncultured Caulobacterales bacterium
GAAAAGCTCGGCGTGATAGATGAGATCGTCACTGAGCCTTTGGGCGGCGCGCACCGATCGCCGGAAGATATGATAAAGATCGTGGGCGCCCGCATTATGAGCGCCCTCGAAGAATTTTCTTCTTTGAGCGCCGAAGATTTAATCCGGCGCCGTAAAGATAAGTTTTTAAATATTGGACGGACTTTACTTTAGAAGCCGGCCGCGACGCCTGCACCAAAGAATAATTTGTTCTTCTTCAAGTCCAAATCAATATCGCCATTCAGAAGATCAATATCAGGATCGCCGATTAGGGCTGCTTCTGAATTGAGCGCATAATTTGCACCTACATAAGCCGAGACGGCATCCGTAAATGCGTAGGTCAACGCGGCAGAGGCCAGGCCGTATTCATAGCTAAATCCGTCACCGTCCACCAGGCCGGCATTAGCGCCGAGATCCAAAGATGTTTTCTCGCCGACTTCCAGCGAATGCCCCAATCCGCCTTCGACCGTAAATGCTTCAATTGTCAGATCATAGTAAGCATAGAGGCTGGGCGATAACGTCGTGTCATAGGCCAGTCCGCCGTAAACTTCATAGGTTCCTGCGTCGCCGTCTTTGGTTTGGAAAAGCCCGCCGCCTTGAGGATAGTGATAATAAGTCACGCCGACATCAGCGGATAAGGCGTCTGACAAAGCAAGTCCGTAACCGGCGTATAAATCCAGCTCATCACCGGCGAAAACAGATGTGTCGCCAATACCGGTTGAGGCCCAAGCACCGGCGTAGAAATCACCGGAGGCGATCTCGACACCCGGCTGAATGGCTGATTCAGCTAAGCTGACGCCGCGAAATACGTAATCCGTCACATAATCGATAGAAGTTGATACCGAGATATCACCCGCCTGCGCCGGTACGGCGCCTGACATTGCAGCCAGAATTAATCCTGAATAAGCCCATGATTTTTTCACTTTTGTCTCCTTGTTCGCGCCCATATTCAGGCGCTTTTGTTCAAGAGCTGATGAACATGAAACTGAGACAAAGTTCGATAGAAACCGTCACAAAAAAACCGCCCTACAGGAGGGCGGCTAATTTTTGTGCGTCATTGACCTATTTTGATGCAAATCAAGCCCTGCCGTGACAATGCTTGACCTTTTTACCTGAACCGCATGGGCAAGCTGCATTACGGGAAACCCCTTCGAGCGCGCCCGGCTCCAGCTCGGCTAACTCCGTTTCCGCAGCCGCCGGCGCGTTTTGGTTCAGCATATCCATCGGAGATCGTGCCGCTTGAACTTTGCGGGCCTCTTCTTCCATTTGGGCCTGCTGTCTTTGAATTTGAACATTAATCAGAAGGCGGTTAATGGCCTTGGTTACGCCTTCGCGCAAATCCGTCAAAAGCTTATCAAACAAAGTAAAGGCTTCGGATTTATATTCATTAAGCGGGTCACGCTGCCCATGGGCCCTCAGACCAATAACGGATTTAAGGGCGTCCAAATGCTGTAAATGTTCCCGCCAATTTGTATCAATGACCTGTAGGAGAACTTGTTTCTCTGCATTTCGGTATTGGTCTTGATCTACGGTGGCCGATAATTCTTCGATCATTTTATCAGCTGTGGATTTCAGACGCTCCAACATTTCTTCATCAGCAATGCCCTCTTCAGCCGCCCAGTCCTTAAACGGCAGATCCATGAGCATAATCTCGCGGGTCTTTTCCGTCAGACCTTCAATATCCCACTGCTCAGCAAACGCTTTCTTCGGCACATAAGTGTCGATCAGCTCTTCACAGACTTGATGGCGGAAGTCTTCGATCACGTCGGACACATCATCATCCGTCATGAACTCAAGGCGCTGCTCAAAAATCGTTTTGCGCTGGTCATTCATGACATCATCATATTTCAGAAGATTTTTCCGAATGTCAAAATTACGGGTTTCCACTTTGGCCTGAGCCCGCTCAACGGCCTTGGTCATAAATCGATTGGTCAGGTTTTCACCTTCTTCCCAGCCCATTTTACCCATCATATTTTTCAGACGGTCCCCGCCGAAAATTCGCATGAGATCATCTTCTGTTGACAGATAAAATTTCGAGCGGCCCGGATCACCCTGACGGCCGGTTCGGCCGCGCAGCTGATTATCAATACGCCGGCTTTCATGACGCTCCGTACCCAGAACATAGAGACCGCCGGCCGCTAATGCCTGCTGCTTCAACAGACTGACTTCTTCTTCGATTAAGGCTTTAATTTTATCGGCTTCGGCCTCTGTGGCGCCTTCCGGTATTTCAAGCTCATGGCGCATTTCAATATTGCCGCCAAGCTGAATATCCGTACCTCGGCCGGCCATATTCGTAGCAATGGTGACAGTACCGGGAACCCCGGCCTGTGCTACAATTGAAGCTTCCTGTTCGTGATAGCGGGCATTGAGAACTTGGTGTTCAATGCCGGCGCCGCCAAGGGCTTCCGATAATTGTTCTGATTTTTCAATGGAGACCGTACCCACCAGAACCGGTTGGCCTGCTTGTTGGCAGATTTGAATCTCTTTGATAATCGCGCCGAATTTTTCACGCTCCGTCCGGTAGATAACGTCTTCTTCGTCAATCCGCTGAATTGGCTTATTGGTCGGAATGACCAATACTTCGAGCTTATAAATATCGTGAAACTCAGAGGCTTCTGTTTCCGCCGTGCCGGTCATGCCGGAGAGCTTTTCATAAAGCCGGAAGTAATTCTGAAGTGTCACAGATGCCAAAGTTTGGTTTTCAGGCTGAATATCGACCTGTTCTTTGGCTTCAATTGCTTGGTGCAAGCCGTCAGATAGGCGGCGGCCATCCATCATGCGGCCGGTAAATTCATCAATCAAAACCACTTGATTGTTTTTGACGATGTAATCCTTGTCGCGCACATAGAGTTTGTGGGCCTTCAGGGCCTGGTTGATGTGGTGAACGATCGTAACGTTCTCGATGTCGTAAAGACTCTCACCTTTCAACAAATCCTGATCGCGCAATATTTGCTCGATTTGCTCATTGCCGGCCTCGTTAAATGTAGCGCTTCGGCTTTTCTCATCAACTTCATAACCGTCACCGGCAATGCGCGGAATAATTGTATCTATGGTTTGATAAAACTCGGACCTGTCATCGGTCGGGCCTGAAATAATCAGAGGGGTTCTGGCTTCGTCGATCAAAATAGAGTCGATCTCATCGATAATGGCGTAAGCGTGACCGCGCTGCAGCATTTCAGGAACGGAATGTTTCATATTATCCCGCAGATAATCGAAACCGTATTCATTATTGGTTCCGTAGGTAATATCGCAATTATAGGCTTCTTTGCGCTGCGGATCCCAGGGCTCGTGATTATTGATACAACCGACGGTCAGGCCTAAAAAATTGTAGATCTTTCCCATCCATTCGGCGTCGCGCCGGGCCAGATAGTCGTTGACCGTTACAATATGCACGCCGTTTTCCGTGAGGGCGTTCAAATAAGCCGCCAATGTTGACACCAGGGTTTTACCCTCACCCGTCCGCATTTCTGCGATTTCGCCGCGGTGCAATGTAACCCCGCCGATCAGCTGTACGTCGTAATGGCGCTGACCCAAGGTTCGGACCGCCGTTTCCCGCACGGTTGCAAAAGCCTCCGGCAAAATATCATCCAGAGTTTCGCCGTCTTTCAGTCTTTGACGAAACTCGACGGTTTTTTGCTTCAAGGCCTCATCCGATAAGGCCTGGAATTGTGGCTCCATCCCATTGATCTTATTGACCAATGGCCGCAGTTTTTTGAGTTTTCGGTCATTTTCAGTGCCGAAAATTTTCTTGGCTATGCCCAGCATACTGGCTCCCGGGTCGACGCGAGGCGTCGTTATTCCTGTAGTGTTCGGGGGTGACTTAGGTATGATGGTGCGCTAAGTCAATAAACGGCTGGTTTCCTTGACAGAAAAGTAACATGACGGACGCGATAAATTCCTCGGCACCCGACAGTAAAAAAGTTCGTGCAATTGCGGCGCTGATAGCGGCAGGACTGATAGTTTTGACGGTCACAGCCCTCATAAACTCTGCTCCAAAGCCCGATGACGGTGGTGAAGTCCCTATTTCGTCAGGTGATCGTGTTCTCGCAAAAGTGAACAATACGGCCATTTATGAAAGCCGCCTGGAAACTGTCCGGCCTTTTGTGGACGCCGCCGGCGATATGTCGGACAAAGAATTATTGAACCATTTACTGGACCAACGCCTATTATCGCAATTCGCCGCCGAAAACGGAATAAATGAAAGCGCCTTGGTCAGAGCAAAGCTCAGAACGGCCCGAGAGCAAATATTGGCCGAAACCGCCGTCAAACAACACATCGCAGCAAATGTGACCGACGAGGCCATAGCAGAGTTTTACGAAGCAGAGAAAGCGCGAACGGGACCGCAATTACAAGTCAAAGCCCGTCAGATTGTGCTGCCGGACTATGCGACTGCAACGGAAATCATCCGAAGATTGGATAAGGGCGACACATTTGCCTCCCTGGCTTTAGCCTTTTCTATTGATCGGGCCAGCCGAGAAGCAGGCGGTGATTTAGGATTTATGAGCCGTGATATGCCGGATCCGCTTCTGACCGATAAAATTTTCAGCGCCGCGCCCGGTGACCGGATCGGGCCGGTTGAAACATCTCAGGGCTGGCACATAATTGATATTGTTTCCCGCCGCACCGCGCCTTATCCGTCTTTGCAAGACAGGCGCGAGGGTATAGAGGCCTTATTGGCGGCGGACGCGGTCAAACAATTATTGGACGGTCTTCGTCAAAATGCCGATGTGGAAATGTTGCCGGCCGGCACTGAAATTCAAGAGTAATATATGTCAGTCTCTCCTTTTGCTCCTAAAGCCTTTCCGCGCTTGCTGCCCATTGACGGTTTTGACATGGCGGTGGCACCCGCCGGCATAAAATACAAAGACAGAGACGATGTTTGGGTATTGCGCGGCGCCAGAGGGACACATATCGCCGGCGTCTTTACAAAAAATCTCATGCCCGGCGCGCCGATCACATGGAGCCGGCGGGCTTTATTAGCTCCGAGCGCTGACCTGCCCAGGCTCATTGTTGTAAATTCAGGAAACTCGAATGTTTTTACGGGCCGGCAAGGCGACAAGGCCACGGAGTTGACAGCCGATGTCGCCGGCAAAGTCTTCGACGCCGACAGTCAAGCCGTCCTGATCGCGTCGACGGGAGTTATCGGTGAACCGCTGCCGGTTGAAAAAATCGTCAGGGCTATGCCGGCGATGAAAAACACCATGGACGCCGATCTCTGGGAAGAAGCTGCCCGCGCTATTATGACCACGGATACTTATGCGAAGGGCGCGACCGCTGAAGCGGAAATCGCCGGCACGAAAATTCGCATAAACGGTATTGCCAAAGGCTCGGGCATGATTGCGCCGGATATGGCGACGATGCTGGCCTTTATCGCCACGGACGCCAATATCAGCCAAGGCGCGCTCCAATCTATCTTGTCAGGCTTTACGCAACTGACTTTCAACGCCATCACGGTCGACAGCGATACCTCAACGTCTGACACCGTATTATTAGCGGCCAGCGGGGCGGCAGGTCATCCTATCGTGACGGATGCGCATGATGCCGTATTGCACGAATTTAAAAACGCCCTCCTCAAGGTCATGTTAAATTTGTCCCATCAGGTCATTAAAGACGGCGAAGGCGCCCGAAAATTTGTGACGGTCAATGTATCGGGGGCCGTTTCAGATGACAGCGCCCGCACAATCGCCATGGCCATTGGCAATTCGCCATTAGTCAAAACGGCCATTGCCGGAGAAGATGCTAATTGGGGCCGAATTGTCATGGCGGTCGGAAAATCCGGAGAGCCTGCCGATCCCGACAAACTCACCGTCAGTTTAGGGGATCATTTACTGGCCGAAAACGGTCAATTATCTACTCGGTACAAAGAAGCGGACGGCGCCGCCTATATGAAGCGCGATCATATTGAAATTAATGTGAATTTGGGCTTGGGGGCCGGCGTATTTACGGCTTGGACATGCGATTTGACCCGGCGATATATCGAGATTAACGCAGACTACAGAAGTTAAGGCGATTAACCATAAATCCTATGCATTGCTTAAGGAATCTCTCTTAATGTCGAAAAAGGTTATATTTGTATCAGCCTGCGCCCTCATTGATGCTGACGGGCGTATATTGATGACAAAAAGACCTGCAGACAAAGACTTTTCGGGAATGTGGGAGTTCCCGGGCGGCAAAATGGAGGAGAATGAGCAACCGGAAGATACGGTTATTCGAGAATTAAGAGAAGAGCTGGGCATTGAGCCTTGCAGGCGGTGTCTACAACCTTTTTCTTTTGTATCTCATGAATACGAAGATTTTCATTTGTTCATGCCTTTGTTTTTATGTCGTCAGTGGGACGGTTTTCCCCGCCCGGTCGAAGGGCAGGAGATCAAATGGGTTTTCCCGGGTCGCTTGTCTGAATTAGAATTAGTGCCGGCGGATGTTCCACTGGCACAAGAAATAAGGGATCGGCTGCCAGATGGCCGAAGGTACGAATAATGTCGGGCTATAAAATTTTGAAAGCGCAAATAAAGAAATTTGCTGCAGATGAAACCGGAGCGACAGCCATCGAGTATGGCTTGATTGCCGCATTAATTGCCATCGGTATGATTGGCGGCCTCAGAACCTTAGGCGGTGGTGCCGGCGGTTCTTGGACCAAAACCTCTGCGGACGTTACCAGCGCTCTTTCTTAGTCACCGCGGATAGCTTTCAAAGCCTGATTCAGTCCCTGTTTTGCTGAACCCGGCTTCAAAGGCTTGGGTTGACTTTCATGAGGCGACCAGCCGGTCATCCAAATTAGATCGAACGTAATCTCAAAGGGCGAACCGCCCAAAAAGCTTTCCAGCTCATCTTTGAACGCTGAACCTGCATAGGCGGGCTCATAGGCTGTCAAAACATTGGTTTCTCCAATATCCCTTAAATCATCAAACAAGGTACTGAGCGCCTTATAATTGACCCGGCAGGCATCTCTGTCCGTGACGGGCAAGGCAAATCCTACGCTTCCCAAAAGACCGGCGGCCTGTTTCAAGTCCAGCATGGGCGCAACCCGCGGAACCGCGCCGCCGGATAAAGCTTGGTCTGCGGCCAAACAGGCTCGGCGCAAATTCAGTAAGCTCTCCCCGCCCAGCAAAACCGACAAAAACAGTCCGTCGGGCCGCAGCGCGCGCCGGGCCGCGCCCATGGCGCCCCGCAAATCATTAAGGCTTTGCAGCACTAATCCCGATAAGATCAGATCGGCTTTATCCGTTTCAAAATCCTCGGGCCAATCATTGTAATTGATGACTTTGCCGGTAAATTTTTGTGGTGGAAGGGCGGATTGAAGGACCTCTGAAAACCCCGGCAGGCCAATAATAATAACGTGCTCAAAATCCCGGTTAATACTGAGCAGTCTTTCGCCGGCGTCTTCCGCGCAGCGGCTCAGCAAAAAAGACTTGCCGCGCCGCGCCGCTCTTTCCCGTCGTAATCGCCGTAAACGTTGATTAAATATTTGCGGAGTCCCGCTCTGTTGTTTCATAATCAGACCATATGGAAACTACCGGAGAAATAAAGGCCATTCGCCGGGCGCAAAAGCCCGCGCTCAACGCTGTCCTCAATATTGTGTTTCCGGCGTCGCCCAAGGCCTTATCACAATACTGGCGAAAAGTGACCTTTATTGATGAGCCGTGCTGTCATTTATGCGGACGCCCCTTCCCTTTTGATCAAGGCGCCGGAGCTCTCTGCGCGCGCTGCACGGCCCGTCCTCCCGCTTATGATATGGGCCGCTCCGCCCTGCAATATGACGCGGACAGTCGCCCGTTGATTTTGGCCTTTAAGCATGGCGGCCGTACCGTGCAGCTAGACAGATTTGCCAAACAAATGTCGCGAGCGGGGCGCCGCTTTAAAGACGCTGATTATATTTTACCGGTCCCCCTTCACCCGAAACGTCTGGCACGCCGGTCCTATAATCAAGCCGCCTTGCTGGCGAAAGCAAGCGCTGTCTATTTAGCCGGAGACTATGCACCTGACGTTTTGTTCCGCAAAAAGGATACGCCTTCGCAAGGCGCTCAATCGGGGCGGGGCCGATACAGAAATGTCCAAGGCGCCTTTGAGGTATCAGTGTCAGGACGCGAGAAAATAAAAGGGAAAAACCTGATCCTGATCGATGATGTTTTGACCACCGGCGCAACCGCTGAAAGCTGCGCCCGAACCCTAAAACGGGCCGGCGCCCAAAAAGTGTGGGTTCTGTCACTGGCGCGGGTTGTGAGAGACGAAGAAATCCCTACATAAGGGCCAAGGAGACTTTATGCCCAAGATCGAAATTTATACCAAAGCCATGTGCCCTTATTGCGTCAGAGCCAAAAGCCTGCTGA
>CALJNJ010000274.1 GCA_937981945.1 uncultured Caulobacterales bacterium
CCGTTATTGATCGAAACGCCCACAGCTATGATCCCTTGGTGAGTTTGCGGGACAGAATGGCGGATAATTCATCCGCATAGCCCTCCAGACGACCGGCGTAACGGTCCAGTTCTGCCGTGAAGAAATTATAAAAAATAACAGCAGGAATAGCGGCAATCAGGCCCAAGGCCGTCGCAAACAATGCTTCGGCAACGCCGGGCGCAACAACTGAAAAGTCCGCGCTTTTCATTTCTCCGACAGCTCTAAAGGAGTTCATAATACCCCAAACGGTCCCGAAAAGACCTATAAACACGGATGCTGAACCAATTGTCGCGAGCGCCGTCATGCCGCGCTCAGCTTTTGCCAGTTCCCGGTTGACGACCAGGTTCATGACACCATTTAACCGTTGCTGGGCGCTGATCAGGGCGCCGTCGCCGCGATTTGCCGTGGCTTTACTTTCGTTCCACTCTTTCATGGCGGCCGAGAAAACCCGGGCCATGGGATCGCGGATATCTCCCGCCAATCCGGCGGAGAGATCTTCCAAAGTCCGGCCTGACCAAAATGTCTCTTCAAATTTGTCGGCTCGGGACTTCAATATTCTGAATTTTATGAATTTTTCCAATGCAATAGCCCAGGACCATATGGACGCTATCAGCAAAATTACCATCACAAATTTGACGACAAAACTGGCTTGTAGAAAAAGGCTTAAAAAGGAAAAATCACTTACCGCAACAATCATAAAATCGGCAGTAAATTGGGAAAGGTGAATCATTCTGACATTCCGTCTGTTTCGGTTATTCTGCCACGATATAGGGCCGTGCGCTAATTAACACTATTTAAGATAAATTTCTGCAATAAAGTCTTAACTATATTCCCGTCAAAGCCCATAACTATGTCTGAAATATGTTCATGGCCGCCATAAAGGCGGCGCAATGAACGGCTATAAGGGCCAAACCAAAGGAAAAAGCCATGTCGAAATATCATCTGCTATTTATTGGGGCGGCGCTTATATTGGGAGCCTGCAAAACCACGCCGGAACCTGAAATGGAAGCTATTGTCATTGAACCGGAGCCGATCATGACGTGTACGCCAATCTCAAAAGTTCAAAAGGTCGAGATACCGGCCGAAACGGAAACCTATTTTGCGATCACACAAATCGATAACCCGCCCTATGAGCCTATTGAACGCCGCGAAGAAATCACCCGCGTGGTTAAAGAAGCTCAGATTATTTACGTGGATTCCGAAGGCCGTGAAGTACTGGACGTTTGCGCCGATGATTTGACCGGCGAAACTGCAACGGAAACAGTCGTAACCGGTGACGGCACACCTTAAAGTCAGGCCAGACCCAAATCTTTTAGACAGGCCGCGTAATCGGCCTGTATTTGTTGGTGCCTCATGTCGATGGCCGCGCGCGCTTCCGGATCATTAAAAACATAGAGTCGATTTGCTTGAACGGATTTTAAAACAAGCTCGGCGAAAACATCCGGCGAGATACCGTTTTCGACCAAGCTTTTGACCTGTGCAAAAACTTTATCAGCGCCTGAGCTTTTAACCGTATCATTGCCTTCTCGATTTGCTGTCGGGCGGTTGGCGCCGGTTTTATGGATATTGGTTTTAATCCAAGTCGGGCAAAGTACGCTGACGCCGATATTCTCGGGCGCTAATTCTTGACGCAATGTCTCCGAATATCCCACAGCTGCAAATTTCGTGGCGTGATAAGGTGCCATGCCCGGCATCGTGGCGTGTCCGGCCATGCTGGCTGTGTTGACGATATGCCCGCCGTCTCCGTGTTGACGCATTAAAGGGACAAATGATTCAATGCCGTAGACAATACCCATCAGGTTTATGTCCACAATCCATTGCCAATCTTCCAAGGGAATAAGACCGGGGCTGCCGCCCAATCCCACGCCGGCATTGTTGAATAACAAATCAACTCGGCCAAATACTTCCATGGTTTTATCTGCAGCTGCCGAAACTTGTTTCTGCCGGGTCACATCACAAATCACGGTCCGTACCATTTGTGTTCCGCCGTTTAGCGCTTGTGCCTCTTTTTCCAAGGCGGCGCCATCAATGTCAGCCATGACGACTTTGCAATTTTTCGCATTGAGCGCTTTAGAAAGGGCGAGCCCAATACCTGAGGCAGCGCCTGTGATAAAGGCGACCTTTTGGTCAAATGATTGCATGGATAATCCGTTCGTCTTTAAGGAGAGGCAACCTTGAACAATGTGACGGCTTCCTCTTCAAATGTTTTTATTGGCTCTAAGTAGTCCGGGATTTCACCATTATGCAACTGCAAAACCAACGGATTATTGTTCCTCTTTAAACCACTTTTAAAGGCATGCTCACAATGGAGCAGATATGAAACGTCGTTTTCGGTTAAAATCTGTTTCGCCGTTTCCGGTTCTGTCAAAAATATTTTTAGCTCGGCGTCAATGCCTTTAGCATTTCTGTGATAGTTACCGCTTAATGCCCGGTGGGATGTATGCATGAGGAAAAAGGGTGTTCCGTTTCCGGGCGCTGCCCATCGGCCGATGGGTAAAGTCTCAACATAATCCATGACATTTTCGGAATAACAGGCTTTGGAGTTCTCTTTCGCTTCACTTATAGCGTTAGTCTCCGGCGCCGGAAAAAGAATAATCGGAATATACCACAGCGGCGGTAGGGCTGCTGCCAAAGCGGGAATATATAGCAGGTTTTTTTGTCCGTTATTATCTTTGCCGGTCAACAGATCTCGGAAAAGGACCGATAAAACAGGTATCGCGAAAATCGGCGCAAATGCAACATAACGAATTTGATAAAGGGACAATGAAAGTGCCGCAAACAGCAACACTGAGATGATGACGAAGTTTGCGCCTTGTCCCCTGCGAATACGAACAAGCGCCGCATAGAAAGCAATAAGGGCACTGCCGACCCAAATTAGAGCCAAGGCTATAGCGTTGGGACGGTCCTTTAAAAGCGGTTCCGCTTCGTCAATTTCTGCCAACCAAAGGGTTTTTACAATCTCCGGTAATTCACCCAAGGGATTGCTGAGACATGCCGGCGCCACTGCTGATATAATGGCCAGACAGGCTATCCCCAATCCTATCAGCGCGCCAAATCGAACGCTTGTCTTCTTCCCCGAGAACAAGAACGCGCAGAGTGCCAGCCCGCCGCCGCCTGCTGCAGTTGCAATAGGCGAAAGTACTGAAAGACCGTCACAATGAATGACGCCATAATTCTTCGGCGCGGTCAGCAAGACAAAAAGCAGGGCCTGCATGGCGGCTAAGCCAACACCAAAATTAATGGCAGGTCTTCGGTAAGTGTCACCTTTAACGGCCCAAAGCATAGCCATAATGGCACAAATGAGCGCTGCGAAAACATAAATGTCAGCCCCGATCGAAATCGAGAGCGCGACAACGGCACCGGCCAATAAGAAGGATTTCGATTTCGAAACCGGTGACATCAAAAGAGCGGGCGCTAAGCAAATCAGTCCCATTTGAACATTGTGATGATCCAGTGAGCCCGGCTGAAAGCGGTAGGCTATGATCACGTAAAAGGCCGCAAATGCGAAAGCCCATTTAGCCGCGGCTTTTCCCCGTAAATTTAAGGCCATAATATAGCAGGCAGCCAGCACGATTATTGATGTCAGAGGCGGCCAAATTGTGATGGCTATTTTTTCCGCTGTTTCATAAGAAAAAAAAACATCAAAAAAGGCGATCAGCGCCACGATCGGGGCATCTATCAAGCGGGACCAATGCATCAAAGTGCTGTCCTTACCCATTCGATATTGGGTGAGGTCAAACCAATCTTGCCCCGCGTACAGATCTCTCACCTGGACGAGGCGCATCATGTCATCGCTGTCAAATCCTATGATGCCGGCACGCTTGGTGACGACAGAAATCAAGATCGTAATGAAAACGACCAGCATACTCGCAGGCCAAAACATTTTCCCAAAATCTGATTTGTCAGCCGTGGCGTTGGTCATTATGCGCTCTTTTTCCGGTCATGGTGGAATAGGGAGATCAAATCTGCTGATTTGTCGAAATTTTTAAAAGTCCGGACATTTTCAATTATGAACCTGAATTTTTTCAACATAAATTTAACTATGTTAAGATTTATTGAATGCCCAACCGTAAGGCAAACCATGAAATTCGACGATTATAATTTGGCCGTATTATTACCTTGCTACAATGAAGGGAAATCCATCGCCGGAGTTGTCAAAGACTTTAAGAAGCAATTGCCGAGCGCAACCATTTACGTCTACGACAATAATTCAGCGGACGATACGTCTGAACAAGCTGAAAGTGCAGGCGCTATCGTAGTGCGCAGTCCCCGCCAGGGTAAAGGCAATGTGGTCCGTCATATGTTCTCCGATATTGAGGCTGACATATATTTGATGGCCGATGGCGACGGCACGTATGATCCCAGTGTCGCGCGCGACCTGATTGATAAGCTCATTAAGGATCGCCTGGATATGGTTGTCGGCATCCGAAAAGACGTCACCAAAGATGCCGGCCGCAAAGGCCACGCATTCGGCAACAACCTTTTTAACAAAATTTATCAATTCGCATTTGGTGACGATTTCTCCGATATTTTTTCCGGATACCGCGTTTTCAACAGGCGTTTTGCAAAAAGCTTTCCGGCCGAAAGTCCGGGATTTGAAATTGAAACGGAAATGTCGGTCCACGCATCAATGCTTCGCTTGCCGGTCGCAGAAATGGAAACCGAATATGGCCGCCGTGTCGAAGGTTCGGAAAGCAAATTGTCAACGTTTGGCGACGGCTTTAAAATTCTCAAAATGATTTTTGTCTTGGTCAAAGAAACACGGCCCTTCACATTCTTCGGACTTTTGAGCCTGGGCTTGTTTATCCTAAGCTTGTTTTTCATTGTTCCGGTTGTCATTGAATATTTGCAAACCGGATTGGTCGATAGGGCCCCAAGTTGGGTTGCCGGCATGACCTTGGTTCTCGCGGCTATGATGGCGTTTACCGCCGGTATGATATTGGATTCTTTGGCGCGGAGCCGAGCTGAACAAAAGCGCATTTTTTACCTGTCGATCGCCAATTCTCGCGGTGATCGCAGCGGTCAGATAGCCGAGACAATATCCGATCGCAGAACCGGCAAGTCGTCAGGCGTCAAGGCCCGAAAAAAAATAACTTAGAGGGTTTCATGACCACTGCATCCTTGCCCGTAATGGGCCTGCTCATTTTCACGCCGCTAACCATTGCAGGCGGGCAAATCCTTTTTAAAAAGGCCGGCGAAAACTTGGCATCCTCAGGCGCTCCGTTTGTGACGGCGTTTATCGACCCGATTTTTATTTTGGCCGTTGCCATTTATGGCGGCGCCACAATGCTGTGGCTTTACGTCCTCAAGAATGTCCCTTTGACCTACGCATATTCCTTCATGGCTTTGACGTTTATTTTTGTCCCGATTTTAGCCATGCTATTTCTGGGTGAAAAATTGACACCGAAATATTTTCTGGGCTTAGGCCTGGTAATATCCGGCTTATTGATTGTGCAGAGCTAAGCCCTTAAGGTCCTGTAGAAATCGGGGCCGGCGATGACGCAACATTCTCCATCTATCACGCCTGTAAGACTGACCTGCTTAGCGCTGGTTATAGCTATTATGTTGATGGGCTTTTTGACCGGACAAACCGGGGCCATCGGCATTGATAATGATGACATGATGCGCTTGCTGCAGGTCCGCGATCTTTATCATGGCCAAAATTGGTTTGATACGACCCAGTACAGAATGGGCCCGGAGGGCGGGATCCTTATGCATTGGTCAAGGATTATCGACGCGCCTATTGTTTTACTGATGGCTGTTTTTGATCTCGTATTTCCATATGAAATGGCCGAAAAATTGGCATTTTCCATTTGGCCGCCCATGACGGCAGTATTAGCGCTCTACGGCATTTTTTATGGTGCTAAGAATTTGGGCGGCGAAAAAGCCGGGCTCTGGGCTCTGTTTCTCGGGGCCGTTACTTTAGGGATACATTTCAGGTTCTCGCCGGGGGCTATAGATCATCACAATGTGCAAATTGGCCTGATTGGCTTAGGGGCAGGCCTTTTGATATCGGATCCGAAAACGACCAAGCCTTTTATTGCGGCGGGCATCGCAATCGCGTTTTCTATGGCGATAGGGACGGACGTTTATCCCTTGCTCGCCATGCTTTGCGCCGGCGCTGCTTTGTTTTGGTTGATATACGGCGCCCGTTATCGGCGGGCTATAACGGCCTTTTCAGCGGCGCTGGCCATATCAATCGCCGGTTTGTTTTTTGCTCTGACGCCGCCATCGAAATATGCGGTTATTTATTGCGATAGTTTTTCATTGTTTGCTGTGATCGGCGTTGGCCTTGGCGGTGCAGGTTTGGCGTTGCTCGCGCATTTTTGTTCAAACCGATCTTTGGTCCAAAGACTGATTTTTCTGATTATATTGGGAGCATTTTGTTTTCTGGCCTTTAGCGCTATGGCGCCGCAGTGCTTGGCCAATCCTCTGGATAGCCTGCCGGATGACGTTCGCAATTTGTGGCTCAGTGAGGTTGACGAAGCTGAATCGCTTTTTGTCTCGGCAAAGGATTTTCTGATATTTGGTTTACCGGCGATCGGCAGCGCCGTATTGGCCTTGATTATTGGGTTGTCAAAATCAAAAACTTCCGGCGGGAAGTTTTTGTTCATGTCATTCTTATTGGCGTTTGCTGTCAGCCTGTCTGTTTACCAATACCGTTACTCGGTTTTCGCCATGTTCCTGGCCGTGCCAATATTAGCCGTTTGGTTATCAGACCTCATTGCCCGAAAAAATAAGTCAGGGACGCGCAGTCTTTGGTATATTCCCGCCTTGGCGCTTTGCTTCCCGCCCTTATGGGGCATTCCCGGCCTCGTTTTAGCGGCCTCTGACGCCGATCAAATTAATGAAGCGCGGAATACAGGCGAGAATTGTTACAGCTCTGAAGTTATGGAATATTTGGCGGAACAGCCTGCCGGCAGAATCGCCGTTTCGACCAATGGCGCGCCCTATATTTTACTGCAAACCCATCACAAAGTTTTGTCGGGAAATTACCACCGCAATGCCGCCGGTATATTGGCGAATATCAGAATATTTACGTCCGGAGCAGAACAATCCTTGCGGCTGTTAAAGGACTACAAAGTTGACCGGGTTTATTTCTGTAAAGCTGAAAGCGAAACGGCCTTACGCCGAGAAAATCAGGTCGGTCTGATGGCCCGCCTATATGACGGCGAGGTGCCGAATTTTCTGCAGGCTGAAAAAACTTTCACGGACGCCGGCGTCACCATTTATTCAGTCCGATAGCATTTGATAAATCTTAACGGGATAATCTTAGTTTGCGCCCATTAACCGGGACCGGCCTGCCATGCTGACGACTGAAAAACCTCAAAAATATTTGTATCTGACATTTTTGCTCGCCGTTTTGGTGATTGTCTTAACGGCAATTTTTACAGGGAGTTGGGGCGAAATAGGGGTCGACAGCGATGATCGTATGCGTTTGGCACAAATTCGTGATGGGCTGAACGGGCAATCCTGGTTCGATTTACAGCAATATCGTATGGGACCGGACGGCGGTACCCTCATGCATTGGTCGCGCATCATAGATGCGCCGCTCATGGTTTTGATTTCCGTGTTTGATTGGTTTCTACCGTATGACAGCGCGGAAAAAACAGCCATATCCATTTGGCCGCCCCTGACATCATTATTAGTATTCACGGGCGTTTACACAGCGGCCAAAAACCTCGGCGGAAAAAAGGCCGCTCTCGTCAGCCTGCTGCCCTGTTTTATATATGTGATCAAGGAACCCAGATTTGCATCGGGGTCAATTGATCATCACGGGATCCAATATGGGTTGATTGCCTTAGCCGCAGGACTGGCGCTTTCGTCGCGCGGATCGTTCAAAAAGTTCTTTCTGTGCGGAGCCATCCTCGCGGCGTCATTGGCCATCGGACCCGAAGTGTATGTTTTTGCCGCCATTATCTGCGCAGGCATAGCGCTGTTTTGGTTGAAAGAAGGCGAGGGTAGTCGTGCGGCCGCCACGGGATTCGGGTTGGGGTTAGCAGCTTTTACATTACTGCTTTTTATTGGACTGACGTCACCTTCCAATTATTCTCAATTCCATTGCGACAGTTTTTCAGCTGTTACTGTTTTGGCCGCACTTGCGGGCGGTCTCGGCCTGGCTGCTATGGCCTCGATAGCTTCAAATAAGAGCGTAGGAGCCCGCGCATTGAGTTTGCTGGGAATTGGCATTTTATGTTTCGCGACGATATTCACGGCAGCGCCTGAATGTTTGGGAAATCCGCTCAGTAGTTTGCCGGAAGATGTAAAAACTATGTGGCTCGCTGAAGTTACTGAAGCTGTTTCAATATTTTCCACGGATAATTTTTGGGTCTACGGACCACCGGCTATCGGAGCTGCTTTGACGGCGGCGATAACTTCGATTTTCGCGCTCAGGCGGGGTCCGAGCAAAGCGCGCTATGGGTTTATGCTGGGACTTATTTTGACGGCAATCGCCATGACGGTTTATCAAATTCGATTTTATCCGTTTGCGCAAATTCTCGCCATCCCCGTTCTGGCGGTTTTGATATATGACCTATATTCGGGCATTCGGCGGAACGGTCAAAGAAGCCTGTTATATATCGCTGTCCTGGCCGCAACCTTTCCGGGTATATGGGGCGTTCCCGGCATGTTGTTTTCAGCCGAAAAAACGCAAGCAAATGCGGAATCGCAAAAGCGGGATAATAATTGCTTTGGACCGAAAACCATGGATGCTATCAATGAATTACCGTCAGG
>CALJNJ010000275.1 GCA_937981945.1 uncultured Caulobacterales bacterium
CGATTGTCCGGACGTCCCCGGATCACGGCACGGCCTTTGACATTGCCGGTAAAAATATAGCCCGCCCTGACAGTCTGATCGCCGCCATCGCCATGGCCCGAGAAATCTCCGATACACGTCATGGATAGTCTCCCCACCGTCAGCGATGTGGTCCGCCAATACAGCCTGGGCGCTAATAAGAAACTCGGCCAGCATTTTTTGCTGGATATGAATATCACCGACAAAATTGCGCGCCTCGCGACACCCCTGGGAGATTACCATGTGGCTGAGATTGGCCCGGGCCCCGGAGGCCTAACCCGGTCACTCCTTAAAGCCGGCGCCGGCGCAGTCACGGTCATTGAAATGGATGATCGCTTTCTGCCCGCCCTGAAAGATATTTCCGATGTCAGCGCAGACCGCATGACGATCATAAAAGGCGATGCACTCCGGGTTGATATCGCCACAGAGCTGGGCTCGGACAGACCCATAAAGATTGCCGCCAACCTCCCCTATAATGTGGGCACGAAAATGTTGATCAATTGGCTGACCGCAGATCCGCTATTTTGGGATCAAGCCGTGCTCATGTTTCAAAAGGAAGTTGCGCTTCGCATTGTGGCAAGTCCCGGCGATCCCAATTACGGACGGCTCGCGGTTCTGGCGCAAAGTATTTGCCAATGTAATTTTGCTTTTGAGGTGCCGGCTAAAGCGTTCTCACCGCCGCCGAAAGTCGACAGCGCCGTTGTGGCTCTGCAGCCGCTACCTATGGAGAAACGCTTTAAAGACATCAAACGTTTGGGAGAACTCACGCAAGCCGCCTTTGGACAAAGACGTAAAATGCTCAGAAAATCGCTTAAGCCATTTGCAAAGAAATACAGTCTCGACATGGATAATTGGCTATCGGGCGCCGGCGCAAACCCCACGCAAAGGCCGGAAGAGTTACCGGTCAAAAGCTTTCAGGATTTAGCGACAAGTTCGAGTTAATTAATCAACCGCCCTGCACAAGGGTCTTCACAAAAGGTCCGAGCCAGAGCTGGCGCTTTCGCTTGAGCCGCTCGGCGATAATAATGGCGGACAGTTCGGCCATAGCCATATCCACATCATCATTGACGATGACATAATCATATTCGGCCCAATGGCTGATCTCTGCCTCGCTTTTACTCATGCGTTTGGCAATGACGTCGTCGCTGTCTTGGGCGCGCGAACGCAGGCGTTTTTCCAGTTCCTGCATTCCCGGCGGCAGGATAAAGATTTTGACCAAATCATCAGAGGAGGCTTGGGTGAGCTGCTGCGCGCCCTGCCAATCAATATCAAATAAAACATCTTTGCCCGAAACCAAAGAGTCTTCGACCGGGCCGCGCGGCGTTCCGTAATAATTATCAAAGACCTTGGCGTGCTCCAAAAATTCGCCCTCATCAATCATGACGGAGAACTTGGCTTTATCGACAAAGAAATAATCTGCGCCGTCCTTTTCGCCCGGTCTCGGCTTACGAGTGGTTGCCGAAACCGACATGGCCATATCAGAGTTTTCGGACAATAGGCGGCGCGTCAGCGTGGTCTTCCCTGCCCCTGACGGCGAAGAGAGCACGATCATTAATCCGCGGCGTTGTGATTTCATATCTTCGAAATTCATTCTTGGTCCTGTTTTGCCGCCGCTTGGGCCTGCCTGATTTTGCGTTCAATCTTACGCCAATTTCTCACATTATCATTGTGCTCGGAAAGCGTTTTCGCAAACACATGACCGCCCGTACCGTCGGCGACAAAATAAATATAATCCGTCTCAGCAGGTTGCAGGACGGCTGCAATGGCCTCACGGCCGGGATTGCAAATCGGCGTTTTCGGCAGACCGTCCATTTGATAGGTATTCCAATCGGTGACACCCGCGATTTCGGAAACCCTAATTCCCCGGCCTAATGGCTCGCCCTTGGTCAGGCCGTATATGATCGTCGGATCGGATTGCAGTCGCATGCCTTTTCTCAGGCGATTGATAAACAGACCCGCCACCACATCTCTTTCTGAGGTTACGCCGGTTTCTTTTTCCACAACAGAAGCCAGAATAATGGCCTCTTCTTTGGTTTTAATCGGAAGGTTTTCCTGACGATTTTCCCAAAGCTCATCGAGCAAATCCGTTTGCGCTTTTTTCATTTTTGCTATCAGATCCGAGCGCTTCATATCCCGCGGCGTCATATAGGTTTCCGGCAACAGAGTTCCTTCGGCCGGCACGTCCGGCTTATCGTCAACCAATGTCTCAACGCTTGCCATGGCGCGCATAATTTGGGCGCTTGTCAGGCCTTCCGGCGCCGTAAATGCGTATAGGATAGCTTTGCCGTCTTTGAGTTCCTTGAGGATGTCCCGCATGCTGGCTTCGGCCGGAATTTTGAACTCGCCCGCTTTGAGCGTACCGTCAACCTTGTCCATGCGGATCATGACTTTAAACATATCCGCTTTATCGATCAGGCCTTCATTTTCCAATTTCGCGGCAATCGCCGATGTGCCGGCACCCTTCGGCACGGTAAAAATCTGCTCGCTGACCGACGGGCCGGTCTTGGTGAATTGATATTGAAGGTAATTCCAACCGGTGAATAAAACGCCGGCAAAAAAGGTCAAAAGCCCCATGGTTCCGATAAAGAACAACAGCCCTTTTCCGGAGCGGGTCTTTGGGTCAGCTTGTTTTTCCGGCTGCGTGTTTTCCGGCTTTGTCGGTTTTTTCTGGGAAAAGGTTTTGCGCCCCCTAATTACTCAGTCGGGGCCTTTGCAAATATGAGCGCTGCATTGGTTCCGCCAAATCCAAATGAGTTTGACATTGCCGCGCTGCAGTTCAGCGGCTTGGCTTTCCCCGGCACCAAATCTATGGA
>CALJNJ010000276.1 GCA_937981945.1 uncultured Caulobacterales bacterium
TTGCTCCCCCAATTTTCGGCGCGCGCCAAGATATTCTTGGCTTCGCATTTCGATCAACCGGCTCGCGGTTCGCTCAAATTCAAACGCGCCGTCACCTTTTAAATAAAGATCTTCGGGTTCAACGGCCGCGCTGATGATCAACTTTGTTCGGGTCTCGTACAAGGCGTCCACCAAAGTCACAAACCGTTTGGCTTCATTTCTGTTTTCGCGGCCAAGCTGCGGGACATTTTCCAATATCAAAGTCTGAAAAGCCTCCGAGAGCTTCAAATAATCAGCGGCGCCGAGCGGGCGTCCGCAAAGCCGTTCAAATGAAGTTCGCGCCGTCCCGGCGGCTGTGTTTTCAAGTAAGAGTTCCCGTCCTTGGACCTTGAGAATAGTCGGCCGCGCAGTGGCCACGCCCGTCAATCTGTTCCACGCCGCCTCGATCGCCAAATCCGATCCCTCGCCCAGCGGTGTGTAATAGACGGGCGCGGCCGATAATTGCCGCAATCGGTGATCGGTTTCCCCTTCAAATTCGTGGATGATCAAATGCTCAGGCATCATTTTGATAAACGGCTCAAACAATCCCCGGTTCAGTCCGTTTTTATAGAGATCGTCAGGTTCGCGGTTTGACGTCGCGACAACAGTCACGCCCTCCTTCCATAACGCTTCAAACAGGCGGGACAAAATCATGGCGT
Organism: uncultured Caulobacterales bacterium; assembly: GCA_937981945.1. Lineage (GTDB taxonomy): Bacteria > Pseudomonadota > Alphaproteobacteria > Caulobacterales > Maricaulaceae > JACOMS01. The sequence continues at coordinate 678 of CALJNJ010000276.1, forward strand.
CGGCTATGTCTGTGACGTGAAACTCGTCGAAACATAAAACCTTGGCAGATTGCGCAACACTGCGAGCCGTCGGCGGAATGGGGTCATCCCCACTTCCCTTCACATAATAATCTTTTTTGCGGCGTTCCTTGTCATCCATATTCCGCCAATCCGTAATACGGCGGTGAATATCGAGCATGAAGGCATGAAAATGGACCCGCTCTTTTTCCGCAATCGGAACCGCATCGTAAAACCAATCCATCAGCATGGATTTGCCGCGGCCCACACCGCCCCACAAATATAAACCTTTTACCGCCGGAACATGTCGCCGAAAAAAACTGCGCTTGGGACGGTTTTTAAGGCGGCCCAATAAGTCGTCCAAAGCTTTGGCAGCCCTTATCTGGGCTTCATCACGTAAAAGCTCTTTGTCCTCAATACGCCGGACTAATTCGGCGTGAACAGAAGAAATATCAACCATTCATCCCAATCCTAATGATCGCTATTGCCAATAGGCCAAACGAAAAAACCGATAAAAACACAAAAAGAGGGCGATTTTTGACCGGAGCGCGCATAACTCCGCCTAGCACTCACCATAAATACGTCAAGTAGAGGCACTTTCTTTTTGTTCATTTCCTGTTTATGTAAGGGTTACTAAACGTTAATCATATGTGGCAGTGCGCCTTGCGCTCTGTTGAATATGGAGTTTTTTACGGGGGGCTTCCGGTGGGAGCCTATATAAATAAATAATTGGAGGGTTCCTAAAATGGATCAAACCGCAAATCTTAACCGCATGACTGATGCGGTCGCCGGGTTCTTACCCGAAAAGCTCGGCTTTCTCGCCGGGCCGCTTATCGCTTTACTTGTAATCGTTGTCGGTTACTTTATCTCAAAAATTATCGCCGGATTAGTATCCGCAGCCATCAATCGGACCGGAATTGGCAAACGCGCCAAAACAACCGGCGGCAATATCGGCAAATCATTGTCAAAAGCCGTTTTCTGGGTTTTATGGTTAGTCTTTATCCTGCTCGGCTTGGGTCAGTTCCCAATGGTCGCAGATCAATTGACACCTGTTAAAGGCATGCTCAACAGCATCTTCGAATATGTTCCGAATATTATTGGTGCAGGTATTGTTCTTGCAGTCGGTACTCTTCTGGCGAAAGTCGTCAAAGAAGCTCTTTCCAGCACACTGGAAGCAGCTCAGGTCGACCGTATCGCCGGCAAGTATAACTTTGCAGGCGCCGCAGACGACGAAGTTGTTGCCAGCGGCAACACAATCGCTCGCTCAATGGGCGGCTTGGCCAGCGCAGTTGTTATCTTGTTTGCAGCTATCGCAGCGATCAACACACTGAAAATTCCGGGTATCTCAGAGCCAATCTCTGAAATGCTGTCACTGATCGTGACTTACATCCCGAACATTCTCGGTGCTTCCCTGATCCTCGCAGCAGCCGTATTCATCGGACGCTTCGTGTCTCGTTTGGCCCGCAACACATTGCCGGCTCTGGGCGTTGACAATTCTCTGCAAGCTATCGGCAATCTCGACGGCTCAGGATCAACTGTTGTTCCGTCACGTATCATCGGCACAGTCGGTTTCGTCGGCATCGTTCTGATGGGTCTGACAGCTGCTATGCGGGTTCTCGGTATCGAAGAACTGACAGCCGTCTTTAACTCCCTTCTGGAAGTTGGCGGACGTGTAGTTCTAGGCGCCGTTATCATCGGTGCAGGTTTGTTCATTGCAAACTTCATCTCACGGATCGTTACTGAAACATCAGGTGAGCTTGCCGGTCGTATTATCAAATACGCAACGATCATCATCGTGACCTTTATGGGTCTGAGCCAAATGAATTTGGGCGAAGAAATCGTTGACGCAGCATTCCGTTACACAGTCATGGCCGCAGCTGTTGCTGCCGGTGTTGGCGGTGCGATTGCTTTCGGTCTCGGCGGACGCGAGTGGGCAGCTAAGAAGCTGGTCCAGTGGTTCCCTACTAAGAAATAGTCGACTGACTTAATCTGAATTAGAGCCGCCTTCGGGCGGCTTTTTTTATGCGTGAAGATCTGTCAGATCGAGATATCGCCGATCAACTGAAGCGCCTCATGGCTGCTGAGGTCCTCTGCCGGCAAAGCCGTCAATGCCTCAATCCTAAGCTTGCATAAATCATAGACCTCAGAGAACGCCTTCTGACGCGCTGAGAGCGGCTCTATATGGGCAGGATCATCGGCGCCCCAATGCACTGTGATAGGCGTCTGATCGCCTTTTACGGGCCATATAGGGCAAGTTTCGCCGGCTGCACTGCCGCAAACCGTTACGATAATGTCCATGACGGGGGCGTCAGGCGCCGCATACACATCCCAACTTTCGGAATTAACGCCGTCCGGTTTATGTCCTCTGCGGCGTAATTCTGCCAGCCCGTCCGGATGCGGCGTCCCGCTTGGACGACTCCCGGCGGAGTAAGCCTGAAACCGCCCTTTTCCTAAATCCCTCAGGAGAACTTCCGATAATATGGACCGCGCCGAGTTGCCGGTGCAGAGAAACAGGACATTGACCATGCGGGCATCCTTCATGAATTCTTTTGCAAAGCGCAAATGGCTTGCGTAGGTTCACTTATCGGCGAAGCTTGGGTTAGGCAATGCACATAGTTGA
>CALJNJ010000277.1 GCA_937981945.1 uncultured Caulobacterales bacterium
TTGATTGCGTTGGAGTCGTTTGCCTGAAAGGCGACCAAGTTCTGTTGATTAAACGGGGGAATCCGCCGCGCAAAGGCGAATGGTCTATTCCGGGCGGGCGAATTGAGCCCGGCGAAACGGAAAAGGCGGCCGCCCTTCGCGAGCTGGGCGAGGAAACCGGCATTACGGCCAAACTGGCTGACAAAATTGAAACTCTGGACGCAAAGTTTGAAGGCTTTCATTACCGGCTCCATGACTATATTGCCCTCTGGCAGTCGGGACATCCCGTAGCTGCTGACGATGCTGATGATGCCTGTTTTGTTCCGCTCACCGGCATTGAGACTTTGGGCATGTGGTCCGAAACCGTGCGCGTTATCCGAAAAGCGGCGCTGATTATCGCTGAAAAAGATCATGTTAAATCCGAATAAGTCCGGTAAGCTAACAGTATGAAACGCGCATTGCTCATATGTTGTTTGCCATTGCTCATGACCCCGGCGCTCGCGCAAACGAGCCCGGATGATCAAGGTGCCCGCGAAGAAGCGGAGCTCCGGGTCGAATCCGAAATGGTTCAGCTCAATTCCATTGTCGAAGCAACCGCCATGAATTTGGGCCAATTGCATTTTCTGCGGACTCTGTGCTTTGGCGACGGTGATCAGAAATGGCGCAATTACGCCAGCCAGATGATGGACATTGAAGCGCCCGGAGACAGCGCCCGGCGAAAAAACCTCATCAAAGCCTTTAACAAAGGCTATTATCTGGAAAATGACCGTCATTCCGGCTGTTCCGAATCCGTTGCTCTTGATGTCGCAGCCCTGGCCGAAAATGCCCGCAATCTGGCCGGCATGCTCGGCGACCCTTACCGGGAGGATTAAATGCTGATCTTACGCCTGATCCCCGCCGGTATCGCCCTCGCCGCCTTGGTGGCCTGCGCGAAAGTCGTCAAAACACGGCAAGCCGTATCGCCCCTGTCCCAACTCGCCGGGTCAGAATGGGGGATTGAAGGACAAGACGAGCCATTTGTTCAATTCGGCGCAAAAGGCGAGATCTCAGGGTTTTCCGGCTGCAATCGTTTTTTCGGAAATTATGAGCAAAACGGCGAGCGCCTGATCATCGGTCCGCTGGCCAGTACCAAAAAAGCCTGCGCCGGACCGCAAATGGAAATGGAGCGGGAATTCCTATCGGCGCTTCAGCGAGCCCATAAAGTCGAAGCGACCCATATCAAACTTGTAGTGCTTGATGAGGATGACGAAATCGTCTTGGATTTAATCAGACGGGATTGGGATTAATGCGTCATTTATGGCTGATAGCTTGCTTGGCCGTAGCCGGATGTGAAACGCAAAGCGTAGAGGCCCCTATTGACGAGTCTGTGGCGACGAAACCCGACACGCACGCGCGTCTTGCAGGAACGGCCTGGCAACCGAAAGACACAAATTTAACCCTGAAGTTCTCGGCCGATTCGGTTAGCGGCAGCACCGGGTGCAATAATTTTTCAGGCGCTTATCAAGCCAAGGGTATTTCCGACGGGCGGCACAATCTGTCCATGGGTCTGCTGGCCATGACGAGACGCGCCTGTCTTGATCCTGACGCCGCGGCTCTGGAAATGTCACTGACACAAGCGCTCGGCCAAACCGAAAGCTATAAACGGGTCGGAGACGGGGCTATCGTCCTTTACGATGGCAATGGAACAGAGGTTTTGACACTTCTGCCGGCCGGATAACACCCGTCAATTCAACCTTAGTCTTCGTCCTCAAACTCGACTTCATCGGCGGCCAATTGGTCGGCTTCGGTTCTCATGCCTTCCGCCTCAACCAGATCATCAACCATTACCTGATCAAAAAAGGTCATGGCATCGATCATCATGTCCTCGGCGCTCTCAAATTCAGTTTCCGCGTCGGTCAGAATATCTATTCCCAGAATAACCAAGCTGTCTGCCCCTACCGTATCAACCGGTCCCGTGACAGAATGCTCTTCATCGGCATCTTCCAGTTCCAGCTTACGCACGAGCAGTGAGCCGTCTTCGGCCTCATAGGCTTTGACGGTGACAAAATCCCCAACCATGACATTATCGAGATTGAACATCTGATCACCGGTCATCGATTTATCCTGGAAGGCCGTGTCTTCGTTGACGGTAAAATCCACACCAAAAACGGTCAGTGTTCCGGCCGTACTATCGACGGCATCGACGGTGGACTCGACTTTGATATTGGCTTCAAACTCACATTCGATTTCATCGGCTTGGACCACGTCATTTTCATCAAATTCGCCTTTAACATGAACTTCCACATCAAGGGCAAGATCGGAGGCCTGACAGTTTTCAAACACTGTATCGCTATCCGATTGGATGGCAATTTCGCCAATTTTGAAATCTTGAGCCGATGTGAATTCCGTAATTACACCTTTGATATCAGCCTGCGTCCCTGAATCGATATTCTCATTTTTCGCCTGATATTCCACTCTGGTGGCGCTGAAGACGCCATTTTGTAATTCAGTCCCTTCAATCTCAACGCGGTTGCCATTGGCAATATCACCGGTGAAATCGACCAGCTCCGCCCCTGAATAGTCAACTTCTTGACCTCGTATGCGGAAGGTCATGACGCCTCGGTTCAAACCGCTGACATGACCCGTAATTTCGAAAGATGTCGTATCATCAGAGCGCTCAATTTGGGTGGCGACAATATTGCCGGCGCCATTGAGCTGCCCGCTCACCTGAACAAACTCACCTACCATCAACCCCTCCAAAGACCCCGGAGAGATTTCCTCATCAAAACTGGTTGAAGCCCGAACCACCACAGTCTGGCCGAGGACTACCATTCTGTTATTGGTCAGGTTGATGGACTCAATCGGTCCCTGAACCATATCATTAAAAGAGACCTCACTGGCCTCCCAATCGCCATCATCATCTTGTGTGGCCTTTAAGGTCACGATCTGTCCGACTTTCAGATCAGACTGATTGCCGGTCCGGCCTTCGATACGAAATTGGGCATTATCGGTCTCATAGCGTGTGCCGTTGACGATGACACTTCCAAATCCGGTTATGGGTCCGGACACAATGGTCACTGACGGCGGCGGCGTGGTTGAAGCGGGCGGAGTCGTTGGCGAAGAACTGCTGCCGCCTCCGCAGGCCCCTAAAACGATTAAAGAAACACTTGTTAAAGCTAAAAATTTAAGACGTGCAGATTGCATCACGAACTCCAGTTAGGTTGCCGGCGTTCCCCCAAATTTTGAATTCAAATTTTCAAAGTGTCCCACGACTCTGAAAGTTGATAGGGTGACATATCAAATATCAGGTAAAAAATAAATTAAAAATCAGCCTTACTAACCGGTAATAACCCAGTCCAAAGTTTCGCCGGCATGAAACGGCACGACGTGGCTGTCATCGGCGAGGACCGCTTCGGGGATTTTTGACCCGCGGCGTTCAAGGACAATTTTTTCCTCGTTGATCGGCAGGCCGTAAAACCGCGGACCGTTGAGCGAGGCGAAGGCTTCAAACTTATCAAGCGCGCCCTCTTCTTCAAATGTTTTCAAATAGCTTTCCAGCGCGCACGGCGCGTTAAATAATCCGGCGCAGCCGCAAGCGGCTTCTTTGCGGCCAACGGCGTGAGGCGCGGAATCCGTACCGAGGAAAAATTTATCAGAGCCGGATGTGGCCGCTTGTCTGAGCGCCAAACGATGTTTCTCTCTTTTGGCCACCGGCAGACAATAATAATGAGGCCGAATACCGCCCTGAAAAATAGCGTTACGATTAAACTCAAGGTGATGAGGCGTGATGGTCGCGGCGACATTATCCGGCCCGTCTGAAACAAAGGCGGCGGCTTCGGCGGTCGTGATATGTTCAAACACAACTTTCAGCTCGGGGAAATCTTTTAACAGCGGGATCATAACCTGATCGATAAAAACCGCCTCGCGATCGAAAATGTCCACATCGGAATGGGTTACTTCGCCGTGGACCAAAAGCGGCATGCCGGCCGATTGCATCACCTCCAAGGCGCCGTAAATATTCTTCACATCCGTTACGCCGTGAGATGAGTTGGTCGTGGCATTGGCCGGATATAATTTCGCGGCCGTAAAGACCTGTTCGGCGTAGCCATTTTTGATTTCTTCGGGATCAATACTATCAGTCAGATAGCAGGTCATCAAAGGCTGAAACGTCAGATCATCGGCGACTGCGGCCAAGATATCGTCTCTGTAGGCATTCGCCGCCGCAACAGTCGTTACAGGCGGCGCCAAATTCGGCATCACTATCGCCCGGGCAAATTGACGGGCCGTGTAATTGACCACAGCAGCCAACATAGGGCCGCTGCGCAAATGGACGTGCCAGTCATCCGGCCTGATAATTTCGAGTCGTTCTGTCATATGGGCGATGGTTTACACCAAACGCCGAAATTTAACAGGACCTATTTGGGCTTAAAGCGTGCTGCCGGCCCAAAATCCGACCGCATGACCGGCTGCATAGACGCCCATCGCCATCAACAGAACCGATCCCAAGACAAAGAGCGGAAACCGCACCATGATCCTATTGCCGATGACCTGACTGAGACTGTGGAGCACGCGCACAATGACATAGCCCCAAGCGGCATATAAAATCCAACTCGGCGTGAGATTACTCAGAAACAAATAGAACATCAGCGCGTAGAAAACGACCGGCTGCTCATGCAAATGGTTGTAATTTTCAGCCGCCCATTTGACCCGCGCCGGTATTTTATCTTTCAGCTCAGGCTTATCGATAAATTCCTGAGTGTTTTTTGTAATAGCCATCATGGCCGGAATGCGGCGTTTATACATCCATACCCACATGACAAATGTCCATATGATCAGGGCTAACACCGGCGTCAGAAAATTTTGCATAAGACTCTCCCTCAATTGCACGGGGACTGTACAGGAAAACAAAAAAAGAGCCGGTCAAAAATTTGCCGGCCCTTCATTCGTTTTTGTTTGTGACTTACAGCTCTGTGTAGTGCTCGACATTTAGGGTCGTGCCTTTGACCGATTTGACCTGTAATTCTTCGCCGGCCTTGGGATTTCCGTCCTTGACCTTGGCACGCCACTGCGTGTCTCCGACCTGAACCCGGCCTTGGCCCAGTTCAAAATCTTTGACGGCTCTGACGCGCATGCCGATCATGGCTGTGGCCCGGTCGTTCAAATCAGAGGTCTCTCCGCCTTTCATTTGCGGGCGCACAAATTTATGACCCACCAGCAAAAGAACACCTGAGATTAAGAAAAACAGCAGGAACTGCATTTCCCATCCAAACAATGGGATGAAGAATGTCAGCACACCAACCAAGAGGGCGGCAATCGCCGGCCAAAGGATATAGGTCGTGCCGGTGATAATCTCGCCGATAATCAGCGCGACCCCCAAAACGATCCAGCGCGTACCGTTCATGCTCTCCAGAAGTTCAATCATAGTGATCTCCTATTTACTGCCTTTGCCTGAATTAATCAGAGCCTCAAGACCGCCCACCGTCGCCGCCAGAGACGATAGCTCGGCCGGAACGATAAGGGTCTTTTGATTGCCGGATGTGGCGAGGGCTTCAAAAGCCTTCACATAATCCTGCGCGATAAAGTAATTAATGGCATTCACGTCACCTTTGGCGATGGCGGTTGATACCATTTCCGTCGCTTTGGCTTCGGCCTCAGCTTCACGCTCCCGCGCTTCGGCGTCCAAGAATGCCGCTTGGCGGCGACCTTCAGCTTCGCGAACAGCGGCTTCTTTTTCACCTTCAGCGTTCAGGATTTGCGACTGCTTGTGACCTTCGGCCATCAAAATTTCAGCCCGCTTCTCACGTTCGGCTTTCATCTGCTTGTTCATGGCCTGGGTAATGTCATGGGGCGGTGACAGATCTTTAATTTCGATCCGTGTGACTTTCGTTCCCCATGGGTCCGTCGCCGAGTCAATAACCGTCAAGAGCTTGGCGTTGATTTCATCCCGTCGGGATAAAACCTCATCCAAATCCATAGAACCGACCACGGTTCTGACATTGGTCAGACACAGATTTTGAATGGCATTGTCCAGATTATTAACCTCATAGGCCGCTGATCGCGGGTCCACCACTTGGATAAAGACAACCGCGTCAGCCGTAACCATCACGTTATCTTTTGTAATCACATCTTGTGACGGGATGTCGATAACCCGCTCCCGCATGTTCATTTTATATCCGACACTTTCGTAAATCGGGATCAAAAATGACAGGCCGGGCTTGAGGGTTCGGGAATAGCGGCCAAATTGCTCGACCGTATATTCCATGCCCTGCGGCACCATTTTTATGGATTTCAGTACAAAGACGACCGCCAGGACTAAAAGCCCTATCCAAAACAAACTACTATCAACATTCATTGTCTCTCTCCCACAATGTTAAGACTAAAGATTATCAAGAACGAATTCAGCAGCTGAAACGCGGAACTCTCCACCCTCTTCCACATGCAGAGCTTCGACCACGCCGTCATTGACGACCATGGCGTAGCGCTGTGAACGACCGCCCATGCCAAAACCGCTGGCATCAAGCTCAAGACCTATGGCTTTGGCGAAAACGCCGTTTCCGTCGGCCAGCATTTGCATCTCATCGGTGACGCCCTGATCCTTTGCCCAAGCGCCCATGACAAATACGTCATTGACCGATGTGCAATAAATGGCGTCAACGCCCTGCGCCTTAAAATCGGCGGCGCGTTCTTTATATCCCGGCAAATGTCTGGCTGAGCAGGTTGGCGTAAACGCGCCCGGTACTGCAAACAGCGCGACTTTCTTGCCGGCAAAAATTTGATCGCCTGTAATAGGCTCGGGCCCGTCAGCGCCCATTGTCATAAATGATGATTCCGGCAGCTTATCGCCTACTTTAATTGTCATGAAAATCTCCCTCGATTGACCCTGTATGCCCTCTGATATGGGGATTCGCAGCATGAAAAACAAGAAACACTTGAAAAACTAACGGGTTTAAGTGACTCTATCCTTATGGAAGATATCACAAATCTGACCGGAAAATTTCTGATCGCATTGCCCGGCATGGGGGATCCCCGGTTTGAAAAATCCGTTATCTATATGTGCTCGCACAATTCCGACGGGGCTATGGGGCTGATTATCAATAAGGCAAAAGGCGATATTCTGATCTCAGATCTGCTGGACCAAATCGGTATTGAAGGCTCTGTCCGAGTGGCCGACACGCCCGTACTCGACGGGGGTCCGGTCGATATAGACCGCGGATTTGTCCTGCACACAGCCGACTACATCAATGAAGGATCATCACTGCGCCTGTCGGAAACATTAGCGCTGACATCGACTAAGGATGTTTTAGACGCCCTGACCACCGGCGGCAAATCACCTGATCTGGCCGTATTAGCCGTGGGTTACTCCGGCTGGGGCGGCGGACAGCTGGAACGGGAGATTGCGCAAAATGCGTGGATGGTGGCAGATGCCAAAGAAAGCCTGATTTTTGAGGACGGCCTGGAAGACAAATGGGCTAAAGCGCTGTCGATCATTGGAATTACGCCTGAAATGCTGTCCCATTTTGGCGGCAGAGCTTAAGACCGGGCCGGGGGAAGATGGAAGCTTTACAACAATTATTTCCTGAGCTCAGCCGCGGCGAGATCGGAGTCCACGGGCTGATATTCATCGGCAATATTGTCCTGTTCTTATTGGCCAAGCCCATTCTCACATTAATTGACCGGACCTCCGTGACCGAAAGCAAGGTTCGTCTGTTCCGCTCGGTCAACGTTATCGTTTTCGGCCTGCACATGCTCGGCCTGCTCCTGATCAGAGCCAATATCCAATATCAAAGCTATTTCATCAATATTGGCTACTCGATCATGGCCATTTACGGCATGATGCTGTTCTATAATTTGCTGGGCGCTCAATCCAAAAAGCGTTTCGGCAAAGAAAGAACTCTGGACGGTAAACCCGTTTATATGGAGACTTACAGCTCCCGCATGGTCAATCTGGTCTTGATGGTCATTCTGATATTGACCACAATTTACATTCTGATCCTGATTTGGAATGCGCAGAATTTATTTGCCGGGATTTACGGTATTTTGGCGGCGTTTTTGGCCTTTACCTCATCCATTTGGGCCCCCGATATCATTAGCGGCCTGATCATTTTAAATACGGAAATCCTGGAAGACGGCGACGTGGTCATCATCGACGGACATCCCAATGAATATGTGATTGGCCGCGTGACGCTCATCTATGTGGTTCTCTATGACATCCGCAATAACCACCGCACGCTGATGCGTAACTCCCAATTTACCGAACGGCGGATCGACAATCTCAGCCGCGTCACCAGCTCCAGCGGCGTCCGCAAAGGCCTGCTTTATAAAATTGGCTATCCGGCTTTTACGGGCAGTAAAGAAGAGCGGCTGGCGGCGCTCGCCGACTTTAAAAAATCCGTTGGCGATATGTTCGAAGCGGCCAATAAAAACTGCGTCGACGATGAAGACATTATGATCAATCCCGCCAAACCCTTTGATTGGGCCATGACCAATGCCGGGGATTATGCCCTGGAATACACTTTGTGGATTTACTTGGAACGTATCCCAAACACTAAAATCACATCAACCATCCGCAAGCATCTTATGGGCACGATCTATAAAGTGAATGAGGCCGTTTATGAGGCTTCCATCGCGGAGAACATCGATCTGTCCACGCCGGATGTCTTATCAATTTTGCCGGTCGGTAAAGCCGAAGACAGCGCAGCGTCAGGTTCAAAACCCCAATTAATCGCTTAACGGAATATCAGCCGGAGACACCTTCTCGAATTGCCATCATGGTGCGATACGGCGTCCTTTTGGCCATTTTTGGATGGTTTCTATGGACGTTCTATCTTGAATATCAAAAGGACCCTCCGGGTTCTTATCTGCTTGAAGAAATGTCGAACTCGCGCGGACGCAACCAAGCCGGCGCAGCGAAAATCAGCGTGCTTATGGCTCTGGAATTTGTCTTTATGCTTTTGGTTTTGTCACCTCACCGGGGTCACCAACCCAAACGGCGGATTTTGCTGGGCCTAATACCTGCCTTGCTTTGGAGCATACTTATTCTTGCAGCAGGCTTCATGCATAGCGGCTCACTATATGGAGTCCATTTTTCCTGGATGCTGACAATATGCTTGATTTTTTATTTCAGCCTTTTTCTCGCATTCTTTGACGACAATTATAATTTGCCGTCGAACGGCAGTATAAAAACTCGCCTTTTGCGATTAGCAGTCTTGTTTTTGACCGGCGGACTGGCGGCCGCGGCCGTGGTGATCAGTTTTGCAGCAGGCTACACCCTCTTGGCAATTTTTATGAACCTCATGAGTTTTTGATCCCCACAAAATTCGTCTCAATCGCTGCTGAGGCGGCTGAAGACTTCGTGGTCGCGCCATTCGCCGTTGATTTTCAGATAGGATCTGGCCGTGCCTTCATGCTGAAACCCCATGCCTGCCAGCAGGTTGATGGACGGCAAATTGCCTGATTGGACCGCCGCCTCGACGCGGTGCAGCCCAAGGTCTTCGTAACAAAATTTCAAAGCGGCTCTGATGGCGCCGCGGGCAAAGCCCTGCCTGGCGTGTTCTTCGCCGACCCAATAACCCAGCTGGGCTGATTGCGCGGGCGCTTGCTGCACGCGGGTGATATTGCACGCCCCGACCAGGCGCAGACCGGCGCCTGCAAAAATGTGATAAGGGTAACCGCTGCCCTGCTCGGCCATACGGTTATAGGCGGCAAGCCTTGCTTTAAAGGAATTGCGGGTCAGATGTTTATCGCTCCAATCAGGCTCCCACGGCGACAGGAACTCCCGGTTGCGCCGGCGTAAACCTGACCAATCTTCGAAATCCGCCCAGCGCGGGTGGCGCAGCTCAACCCGGCCGCCGGGTGCCTGTTCAATGAGTGTTTTTGTTTTTACGGCTTTACCTAAGACCATCCGATGCGCCCGTCTTTCTTATGCAGCGTGATATAGAATATCATCAGGACCATGGCCAGCCCCCACCAGGTCAACATGTAATCAAGATGGTTGTTTCTGATATCGGGCCGGCGGGCCGGCAGTTCAGAAGCCGAGACTTTGCGGTCGATTGATTCAATGTAAAACCGCACATCCGCCCCGCCCTCCAAATAATTAGCCCAATCATTATCAGGATCAGGATTAAACCCGTACCAGCGGTTAAATTCGCGATTGCTTTGAGCCGACCATTTTCCTTTGGGTTTGGCGAGCCGCACATAACCCACAATATGGACGGGCCCCGCGGTCCGTGACTCGGGCAGATTATCCGTCACCATAAGTTCAAACTGCGCGAAGGCTGTCACCCCGTCAGCTTTAACGGGGCTAAAAACGCGCCAGGCATTGACTTGCTCGCGGGAGAAAACCCGAAACGGGTATTTGAACGGGAGTGTCTCGGCCGAGAGTTCAATCCGGCGATAATCTACGGGCTCTTTATTTTCCAGCGCGCGCTGCACGCCCGTCAAAGAGCTGAAAGGCGCAGCCGTCGCGGAGGCCTCAATTTCGTCCAGCAAAGCCGTCTTCCATTGCAGCCGGTCATATTGCCAGGCCCCCAGCTTGAGTAAAACCAAAAGCATGATCGCCGTTATGGCGGTCAACCAAGGATGGGGTTTGAAATAAAACTTTCGCATATTATTTGAAATCGTCCCGGCGTACTTCGCGGGCTTTATTGACCCATTGCGTGTTAAACATAATACCGCGCAGCGGTCGTAACAATGCCAGACAGGCGATCAATA
>CALJNJ010000278.1 GCA_937981945.1 uncultured Caulobacterales bacterium
ACGGACAGACCGCCAGACAATCATCGCACCCATAAATCCGATTGCCCATCAGGGGCCGAAGCTCCGGATCGACGGGGCCTTTATGTTCAATGGTCAAATATGAAATGCAGCGTCTGGCATCCAATTGATAGGGGGCCGGAAATGCTTTTGTGGGGCATATGTCCAAACATTCCGTGCACGATCCGCAATGATCAATTTCAGGGCTGCCCGGCGTCAGTTCGGCATCGGTCAAAATCGTCCCTAAAAACAGCCAGCTGCCATAATCCCGGTTGACCAGATTTGTATGCTTTCCTTGCCAGCCTAATCCGGCCAGTTCCGCCGTTTGCTTCTCGGGCAGGGGCGCCGTATCTACAAAGACTTTGACCTCGGCTTTTAAATCCCGCGCCAATAGCCCGGCCGCTTCCTTAAGCCGGCCTTTCATAATGTCGTGATAATCCCGGTTGCGAGCATAAACGGAAATGGTCGCGTTTCCGGGTTGGGAGAGGCTTGCCAGCGGATCGGTTTCAGGTCCGTAATTCATCCCTAAAACAATGGCGGATTTGGCCTCGGGCCACATGGCGACCGGATGACGCCGCCGGTCCGTGGTCTCGGCGAGCCAGTCCATGGTCCCGTGATAGCCTTTCTCCGTAAAGTCTTTCAGGCGGGCTTCATGATCGGGATTGAACGCATTTAAATCGGCCACATGGGGATCCGTAAAGCCCAGAGCTTTCACACGGTCCGTAAATGTCTTGGGCAGTCGGGTCACTAGAAATCAAGGTCAGCGTAATGTCTGGGCGGAATTATGCCCGGCAATTGATCCTTGAGTAAAGGCCGAAAACTCGGCCGTGATTTCAGTTTTTGATACCAGCTTTTAATGACGGGTCTGTCTTTCCATTTTATTTCGCCCAAATAATCAAGACAGGACAAATTGGCAGCCGCCGCAATATCGCCCAGGGAGAAACTGTTCCCGGCCAGCCAGTCTCTGGATTTCAGAAGCCATTCCAAATAGTCCAAATGAAAGTTCAGCTGATCGCGACCGGCTCTTAAAACATTGGGATCCGGAGAGCCGCCGCCGGTGACGGTTTTTTCCAGACGCTCATGCAATATATAGGCGTTGACTTCGTCTTGGAACTTGCCGTCAAACCAGCTGCAAACGCGTCGGGCTTCGGCTCTGTCTGCCGGCGTCCCCGGAAGCAGGCTGTGCCGGGCGGCATGATCTTCGGCATATTCGCAAAGGGCGCGGGCGCCGCTAATGACGACCTGTCCGCCGGCCACTACTTCGACCAGAACGGGCGGAACCCCTTCCGGCGACAAGGCCAAAAAGTCTTCCGTGATTTTCCACGGATCAATTTGAATGCTTTTATACCGCAGTTTTTTCTCGTCCAGCGCAATGCGCGCTTGACGGGACTGGGGATCAATAGGCCAATGATAGAGGGTGCGCATATGCTCTCGTAACCTCGAACCGGTAATAAATAATTAACCTGATTATTCCTCGCGGAAGCGTTCATTGCCGTGCGTCGCGTCACAGCCGGTCGGATGGGGGTGGATCAGAATATCAGCCGCTTTATAGACCTGCATCATCCGGGTCTCCGCCGCCAGAACAACGTCATGGGCTTCATTGAGAGATAAGTGACTGTCCAGATCCAGCCGCATTTGAATATGAATATGGGGCCCCGATGCCCGGGTTCGCAAATCATGAACGGCTTTTACCTGGGAATCTTCCATGGCTAATTTGACAATCAGATCCCGTTCTTCATCCGGGAGTTCCATATCCATTAATTGCGCCCAGGCTAATTTGGTCAGACGCCAGGCCGTAAATAAAAGCCAAAACGCCATCAACATCCCGACGATGGTATCGGCCCGTTTAAACGGGGTGTAAGCAGAGAATAAAAGCCCGGCGATGACAAATAAATTGGCGACCAAGTCCGCCAGATAATGGGCGCGGTCGCCGCGCACGGCGATGGAGCCTGTTTCGCGAATGGCCCAGCCCTGAGCGATCAACAGCCAAGTGCCGATAAAGATAAACCCGACCATGGCGCCGATAGCCAAAGTAGTTTCCTTGACCGGCTGGGGATCAAAGAAGTGGGACAGCGACGCTTCCAATAAATGAAAGGCGGCAATGGTGATCAGACAGACCTGCAATACAGCCGCAAAACTTTCGGCTTTACCGCGTCCGTAGCGATAAATCCCATCCGGTTTTTGAACCGCATAGCGCACGGCTACAAAGGTCGAAATTGACGCTAACATGTCGAGGGCGGAATGAATAAGAGACGATAATACGCCAATGGAATTGGTTTCCCGCCAGATAAAAAACTTTGTGACCGCGAACACTAATCCGACCAAAACGGCAAATGCCGTGATCCTGCGCGTGATTTGGGCAGACTCTTCCGGCGGCGTTCGGCCGGGCCGTCCGCGAAGGCTGGGCGCAACATAGTCCGCCGCTGATTTTAATTTTTCTTCCGTCAAGATTGATGCCCGTCGTAATCCGGCGTGCGTTATAGCATAACTATTTCTGCTGAACAGAGGAAATGTTATCTTATCAACAAGGG
>CALJNJ010000279.1 GCA_937981945.1 uncultured Caulobacterales bacterium
AAAGTAACATTTGACACAGAACCCGATCCGCGCGGAAAAGGTCCAAAAGCTGTCAATTTGGGACTTGCTGAAGAATAGTACTTATCCCGCGCTCGCCTTTGGGCTCAGGCGCGGAATTAATAAAGGGGTGGTGTCCAGATAGGCCTTGTAGGCCGGGTCATCACCCCATTTTTTTTGCGCCGCTCTGGCTAAGGTCGGAATTCCGCTGATCCGGGTCAAAAGCAAAATTACGAAGATCGGCGAAATCAGGCAAACCCATTGCCAGCCGTTCAAGATCGGCACAGCCATTAAGGCAATCCCAATCCAAAGCATGATTTCTCCAAAGTAATTCGGATGTCTGGACCGGCTCCAAAGGCCTGTTTGAATAAAGCGGCCCTTATTTTCGGGCTCCGCTCGAAAAGCTCTCTTTTGCCGGTCGGCTATAACTTCGATCCCAAAACCCACAATCCAGAGCACTATCCCTGCATAGGCCCAGCCGCCCAGCGGTACTGATATATTTGACGTTATGATGGCCAAGGCGCAGGCACTGGTGAGCAGAGCCCACAGCCCTTGCAGGGTCCAAGCCATGAAGAATCGCGGGGCATTAGTTTTGATATGGTCAAATCTGTGATCGCCCCCGTCCTTCATAATCCGCGTAAACAGAAATGAGCCTAACCTTATGGCCCAAATGCACACCATCGCTGCGACAATCTTGGCTCTTATGTCCAGAGGTGACGCAAGAGCAACCGATACGCCCATGAGGGTTAAATAGGTAACGGATCCTGTCAGATCGTAGAATTTCTCCGTCCGCTTGATCAGAGCCGGAATAAAGGCCAGCCAGTTAACGCCAAAGGCCAAAACGGCGCAGATCAAAAATATAGGCCAGCCACCGGCGAGTTTTCCGGTTTGCGCCCCGCCCAAAGCGACCAACAGGCCAATTAACGCGGCCACACCTGCAATAATTATAAACTTCATAACCCTCTTACGCAGCCCGCAGAGCTTTAGATGACTCTTGTCAGGCTTTTCCCCGTATGCGCGCAGCCTATCCTATCGCCAAATTAAACAGATAGCAAAAGCGCCTGAATCATCATTGTCGCTTTTTTCTATACAAGCTGTAATTTCAACGTTATAAGCCTTATCGAAAAACGATAAAGAGAGAGTGTGACCTATGTGGAAATGGCTGCGACGAATAATAATTACCCTGCCATTATTGGCGGTAATGTTTGGCGGATTCAAGTTTATGCAAAACTTCGGATCGCCCGGATCCATTAATAGCTATATTAATCGGACATCTTTGTCCCTGATCGGGGACAGCCCCGAGGCCCTGACCTTTATGGGGCTTGATAACAAGCCGCTTATTGACAGGCACAGCCATAAGCTCGCGGATTATTCCGAGGCGCAATGGGACAAATCCCTGGCCAAGGCTGAAAACATGCTGACCGGCCTCAACAAATTTAATCCGGATAAACTCAAAGGTCAGGACTTAATGTCCTATGACATCACAAAGTGGCTTTTAGAAGATCAACTTTCCGATACGGATATTCGCTATTCCGGCTATCCTATCAGCCAGCTTTCAGGCCCTCACATAAACCTGCCGTCATTTTTGACCGATCGGCACGCCATTATTTCGCAAAAAAGTGCAGACAATTATTTGTCCCGCTTAAATGAATTTGGCCGGGTTTTGGACGAAACCCATACGCTGGTTGACGCCCATACGGAAAACGGCGTGATTGCGCCGGATTTCATCGTGAATAAGACCATTGGTGTTTTAGAGGCCTTCATAGAAGACGGCCCCGAAGAAAATCCTTTAGTGACGACACTCCCTGAAAAGCTCGACAAAGTTGAGGGTCTCAGCGATGCAGCCAAAGACGAAATCATCGCCTCGGCCACACAGATCGTGAAAGAGAAAGTCATTCCCGGCTATAAAAAGCTGATCGCGCAGCAAAAAGCGCTTTTGCCCAAAACAAATTCCGATGCCGGTATCTGGCGTATCCCTCACGGGGAGAAGCTTTATGCGAGCGCCCTTCGCTCCAATACAACAACCAATTTCACCGCCGAAGATGTCCATAATACCGGACTGTCCGAGGTTAGCCGAATTGAAAAGGCTATGGACATAATTCTGGTCAGCGAAGGCTATTCAGACGGCACTGTCGGAGAGCGCGTTCAAAAATTGATGAAGGCGCCGGACCAGCTTTATCCCAATACGGATGAAGGTCGCGAAGAGATGATTGAGTATCTGGTAGAGCTTAATGAGCACATTATGAGCAAAGCCGGTGATCTGTTTGTGACCCTGCCGCCGCAGCCGCTTGAAATCAAAAGAGTGCCTGAGTTCTCTCAGGACAGTGCACCCGGTGGCTATTACCAGCCGCCCGGTATTTTTGACGACACACCCGGCCGTTTTTATATCAACCAGAAAGACACCGCCGATAATCCGAAATGGACTTTGCCCACACTGCTCTATCACGAGGCGGCGCCCGGACATCACTTCCAGTTGTCCCGCTCACAAATGATTAAAGGCGTGCCAATGATCCGAAAAATGAGCCCGTTTACGGCCTATACGGAAGGCTGGGCCCTTTATGCGGAGAAAATTGCCGCTGAGGATATGGGGCTTTATGATGATAATCCGCTCGGAGATTTGGGACGGCTGCAGGCGGAACAATTCCGCGCCGTCCGTTTGGTGGTGGACACCGGCCTTCATCATAAGCGCTGGACCCGAGAACAGGCCATTGACTACATGGTGAGCAAGACCGGCATGACCGAAGCTGAAGTAACTCGAGAGATCGAACGCTATGTGGTTTGGCCCGGTCAGGCGACTGCTTATAAAACCGGTCAACTAGCGATTATTCGTATGCGCGACCGCGCCGAAAATGCGCTGGGTGAAAAGTTTGATCTGCGTTTGTTTAATGAGATGATTTTGGAAGACGGCGCTATGCCACTGGGTCTGCTCGACGCCAAGGTCGACACCTGGATCGACGACCGGAAAAGCTCAGAAGGCTAGAAAATAGCCGGCCCGCTTTGAAAGGGAACTGGACAAGCGGGCCGGGGTCTTCCGGGGAGGAATTACTTTTTGGTTTCGGCCAGGCGAATAATTTCGCCGCCCTCAATTTTTGCTTTGTAGTAAGCCGTAAGTTGTAGCTTATCGATCTTGCGGATAATCTCGTCCATATATTCGGCCATGCAAGTCGCGCCGGCATATTGTTCAAATGCTCCCAGCTCATCTTTGCAAAGTTTCTTCACTTGCCTGTGCAAAGTTTTATAGGTTTGAGCTGCGGGTGCAGAGGGTGAATATTTAAAATTCACTTGCTCTTTTTCGCCGGCGTGGGCGGAAAAAGAAGCGGTTGAAATTATCGCCGCAACAGCGATTAGTTTAGTCAATTTGGTCATTATTCGACTCCATTAGGCATTAACAGTCATGCGCAAATGCTCGCGTGCCTTAAGCGCCGCATGTGCTCTCTCTTACGCGGCTTTTGCCGCTTGATATTTTTGAAAAACAACGCGCCCCGTTATTGATCAATGATCACTATATACCCCAAATCGAGACGCCGCCCATGTGAGCGGAATCACGCCTGATAATTTCAGTTTCAATAATTTAAATTGGACGAATTACTCGGCGCCGAATAACGCAATTGCTCCGCGAACCATGGCTTCCGTGCCTGTCGTAATCGACGGCTCGGGCAGAACATTAAACTCCGGCGAATGGTGAGACGGCGCTTTGGATACGTCTTCCTCCACCGACCCGCCAACGGAAAAATAAACGCCCTTAACGCCTGTTTCCGGCGCCATCAAATAGGCGAAGTCCTCCGCGCCCATACCTTCACGGGGAACACCGACTAAATGATCACCCATATCCGCTTCAAGAGCACCCCGGACAATAGAGACCGTCTCTGCGTCATTGATGGTTGGCGGCGTATTATTGGGCGCATAATTTATTTCCGGCATTAAGTCTTCAGGAACGCCATAAGCTTTGGCTGTATTTTCCGTGACGCGCTTAATGCCGTCGAGAAGTTTTTGCCGGGTTTCAGGATCATCAGAGCGAACCGTCAAGCCCAGCTTAGCTTCATGCGGGATAATATTATTTTTAGTTCCGGCATGGAATGTTCCAACCGTAATGATGCCGGGCTTTAAAGGCGCCACATTACGCGTGACGATGGTTTGTAAATTCATGACAATGGCTGAGCCCAATACAATCGGGTCAATCCCCTGGTGGGGCGATGCGCCGTGTGCGCCGACACCTTTGAGGGTCAAATACACACTGTCGGAGCTACTCATGACCGTTCCGGATTCCATGACGATTTTACCGGGCGCCAGATTGGCCCATACATGAAACCCGATAACGTAATCGGGCTTCGGAAAACGCGTAAACAATCCGTCTTCAATCATGGCCTTGGCACCGGCAATTATTTCCTCTGCCGGCTGCACGATCAGAACCAATGTGCCTGACCATTCCTCTTTCAGATCCTGCATCATTTTTCCGGAACTCAGGAGTGAGGTGATATGCACATCATGACCGCAGGCATGCATGACGGGAAATTCTTGGCCGTTGCGATCTTTTTGCATAATCTTTGAGGCGTGCGCCAGGCCGGTATTTTCTTTGACCGGCAGGCCATCCATATCAGCGCGCATCATGACCGTCGGACCGTCGCCGTTTTTCAAAACCGCGACAACGCCGGTACCGCCTACACCTTCCGTGACGTCATAGCCGAGAGCGCGAAGCTCTTCTGCCATACGGGCTGCCGTTTTGCTTTCAACAAAGGACAGTTCGGGATTGGCATGAAAATGCTCATAGAGATCTTCCAGTCGGTTGTCATAATCAGCCGCAATAGCTTCCGGAAGTTCAGACAAATTTTCCGGCGTATGACTTTGCGCCGGCGCGCAGGCCCAAAAGGCAGAGGCTGCGAAGCCCGTCATTAAAGCGATCTTTTTCATGGTTTCTCTCCCGCGTTTAAACTTTATTGCCCCCGCCTCGCCATCCCTGTCAACGGGCTGCATTTAACAATTGATAAGACGGACTCTGACTCGCCTGAACAGGCTCAAATCGCCGGAAACACAAAGGACTGCTTGACCTTGCCAAAAGCTACGCTGGAGTCGATTGACGCTATAGCTTCAATGCGCTGTATACGACTGCGAACCAGGCTCTCATAGTGATCAAGATCCCGGACGATCACCCGCATCAGATAATCAGCATCGCCTGTAATCAGGAAACAATCCTGAATTTCATCAATAAGCTGAATTTGCTTTTCAAATTTGATTATGGCGTCCTCTGCATGGGTGCCCAGCTTGATCCGCAAGAAGACGGTCACCGGCAGGCCGTAGAGCTTTTCATCGATCAGAGCCGTATAGCCCTTGATCAATCCGCCGGCTTCCAGGGCTTTGAGACGCTTGAGACAGGGCGAAGGCGACAGGCCGACCCGGTCGGATAGCGCCTGGTTTGATAAGCGGCCATTACGCTGTAATTCTTTAATAATCTTCAGGTCTATATCGTCCATAACTACTTTTGTGGCAGAAAATGCTAAAATTCAACGGAATAATAGTGATTTCGAAATTTTCAACCGGTCAAATCGTTATAAAGTGAAATTTGGACACTATTTAACGTGACGAGG